>NZ_JBQQBW010000012.1:0-101882 GCF_052245415.1 Streptomyces sp. 8N706
GCCGTCATCACCGTGCTCGCCGTCGTCGTGGCGGGACATGTCGCCGGCGGCCGGGACGGTGCGAAGCCGCAGGCCGCGAACGATGTGACACGCTACGACAGCGACGAGGCCTCCCGCTCCAAGGGCCGCCCGACGCCCCCCGATCCCCCGGCGGCCTCCGCCACGTACGAGCAGAAGATGGCCGCCGTCTATCCGCTCGACGCCAAGCTCGCCGGGTCCGGGGACTTCGCCCCCGTCCCCGGGCGTGACAAGGCTCCCGGCCGGGGCCAGGTCATCCGTTATCGCGTGGACGTGGAGAAGGGGCTTCCGCTCGACGGGGAACTCTTCGCACGGGCCGTGCACGAGACGCTCAACGACGAGCGGAGCTGGGGCCACGACGGCAGCCGTACGTTCGAGCGGGTCTCCACCGGGGACGCCGACTGGGTGATCACCCTGGCCAGTCCGGGCACGACCGCGACCTGGTGTGCCAAGTCGGGTCTGGACACGACCGTCGACAATGTGTCCTGTGACGCCGCCTCCACCGAGCGCGTCATGATCAACGCCTATCGGTGGGCGCAGGGCGCGGAGACCTACGGGGACGCGAAGATGCTCGCGTACCGGCAGATGCTGATCAACCACGAGGTGGGCCATCGGCTCGGGCACAACCACGAGGGGTGCACCAAGCAGGGCGCGCTCGCCCCGGTCATGATGCAGCAGACGAAGTTCCTCGCCACGGACGGCACCGTCTGTAAGCCCAACCCCTGGCCCGTTCCGGAGCGTTGACGACCAGCGTCGGCTTCGCGCGGTGACCCCGTAGGCGCAGGCCACGGCCGCCCCGCGGGCCGGGGTGGTCGAACCGAGCACCCGTGCCGCGCCGGAGGGCGAACGCGACCCCCTGCGCGTTGTCTCCGGCAGGCGGCGCCCGTCGGTCCCGCTCCCGTCCTCCGTCTCCGGTGGAAGTCCGGTGGGAGCCGAGCCGGGTGGGAGTCCGGCAAGCCCTCCGCCCGCGTGACCGCCCCTGGACGGGGTGTCCTTCACCGTCGGCCGCGGCGAGACCCTCGGTGGCGTCGGCGAGAGCGCCGGCGGCAGGATCACCGTCGGCCGCGGCGGTGGGACCACTCCGGTCGGATGCTCGTACGGCTGCTCGACCCGGCGGGGGCGAACTCCGTGACGAAGGTGCTGGGACGGCTCGCTCGAGGGCGAGCGGTACCGGCCGCAGCGGGTGCGAACTCCGGTCGGGGCGCCCGATCGCAGGCCGCACTGCCGTCCGTGAGACCTCCAGGGATCTTTAGCGCGTCACAACGCCGTTGTGCCAGGAAAGTCATGGGTGTTCACCCCCTCCGGTGGTGCGATGAACACCCTCCCGTCGCACCACCGACAAGCGCGCATACGGTCTTCCCGCTGCCGACCCGGCGGTGACGGTACGGAGATCCGGGGGTGCACACATGCGCGTTGGACTGCTTACGGAGGGTGGATATCCGTATGCGACCGGTGAGGCGAGGCTGTGGTGCGACCGGCTCGTGCGCGGGCTCGCGAACCACGAGTTCGAGGTCTATGCCCTGAGCCGCAGCGAGCGGCAGGAATCCGGCGGCTGGCTCGAACTGCCGCCGCAGGTGGACCGGGTGCGCACCGCGCCGCTGTGGGGGGCGGCCGACGAGTGGCGGCCGGGCGGCGCCTCCGGACGGGAGAGCGGACGGGCGTACGGGCGGCGCGAGCGGCGGCGGTTCGCCGGAAGCATCGGTGATCTGGCGGCAGCCGTCAGCGGCGCGGAGGGCGCGACCGGCGGCCAGGCGGACCGTTTCGCCGCCGGGCTGTACGGGCTCGCCGAACTCGCCCGGGAGCACGGCGGGCTGCCGGCCGCGCTCCGGTCCGAGACCGCCGTACACGCCCTGGAGACGGCCTGCCGTGCGCCGGGCGCACTCCGGGGCGCACAGAGTGCGAAGCTGCCGGATCTGCTCACCGTGGTGGAGAGCCTGGAGCGGGCGCTGCGGCCGCTGTCCCTCGACTGGTACGGGGAAGGCGAACAGGGGCTCGGCGGCGTCGATCTGTGCCATGCCGCCTCCGGCGGAGCGGCCGCGCTGCCGGGGCTGCTGGCCAAACGCTTCTTCGGCGTCCCCTTGCTGGTCACCGAGTACGGCGTGCGGCTTCGCGAGCACTACCTCAGCTCTTCCGCCGCGCCCCTCGCCGGGCCCGTACGCACCCTGCTCGCCTCCTTCCAGAGGCAGTTGGCGGCCGAGGTGTACACCCAGGCCTCGCTCATCACCCCCGGCAACACCCATGCGCGGCGCTGGCAGGAGCGCTGCGGGGCGGACCGCGAGAAGCTGCGGACGGTCTACCCGGGCATGGACGCGGACCGCTTCGCGGCTGTGGGCGAGGAGAGCGGCGGCGCGGGAGGCGCGGAGGGGACGGACGACGACCCCACGCTCGTCTGGGTGGGCCGGATCGAGCCGGCGAAGGACCTGGTGGCGCTGCTGCACGCGTTCGTCCGGGTGCGCAGTGCGGAGCCCCAGGCGCGCCTGCGCATCATCGGCGGCCCCGGGCGCGGTCCGGAGGCGGCCTCGTACGCCTCACACTGCCGTGTGCTCGCCGCACAGCTCTTCCCCGACGAGGCCGAGGACGCGATGAGCGTCGGCGACAACCCTGTCTCCTTCGAGGGGATCGGCAGCCCGGAGCTCCCCGGACTCGCGGACGCCTACGCCTCGGCGGACGTGGTGGTGCTGTCGAGTGTCGTGGAGGGGTTTCCCGTCAGTCTGGTCGAGGCGATGTTCTGCGGGCGGGCGACGGTCTCGACCGATGTCGGGGCGGTCTGTGAAGTCATCGGCGGCACGGGCCTGGTGGTGCCGCCGAGGAACCCCCGCGCGCTGGCCGATGCCTGCGTGGCGCTGCTGCGGGCCCCGGAGCGCCGGGCCCGCCTCGGAGCGGCGGCCCGGGCGCGCGCCCTCGAACTCTTCACCGTCGAGCAGAACGTCGCGGCATTTCGTGGCATCTATCTGGAACTGATGTCGCACTGCCCGGTTCTGCGGGATGACGCGGACGCCGGTGGCGAACCTCTGCCCTTCGCCCGGCCCGCCGAAGTACATGTTCCCGGCCGCTGGGCCACCGCGCCGCCACACGTCCCGAGCTGGGCGGCGGATACCGGCACCGTGGCGGACGACGACGAGCGCGATGCCCGGCCCGTGGGCGCCGTGGCGGCCTGCGCACCGTACAGAGAGGTCGAGGCATGACGACGCCCGACACGGCAGAGCTGCCGGGGGACCCCCTGACGACGCCCGGCGCCTCGATGCCTGCCCCCGATGCCGCGGCGAACCCGGACGACGCGGCGAACCCGGACGACATGGTGGCCGCGGAAGAGCGGCCCGGCGGATCCGCTGCCGTGGGGCGGCGTTCCGCGCGGGCGGGCGCGCGCCGGGGGGCGGCGGACCCCGTGAAGGCGCTCCTGCACCGGCACCGGCAGCTGTGCGAACGAGCCGTGGACCCGCTGGAGATCGCCGCCGGGCTCGAGGCCCACGGGGTCACGGACCGGACCGCCGCGCGCTTCCGGCACCGTGATGTCTTCTCGCTCGCGGAGGAGCTGTACGCGCGCGTGCCGCGTGCCGAGGTGCACGCGCGCGTGGCCGGGGCGGTCGACCAGGACGGGAAGAGTGCCCCGGACGGCGGCGCGCGTGGTGCACGGCGTGCCGTGTACCTGCTGCCGGGTGCCGTCTGCGTGGCGGCCGTCATCGCCTTCCGCCTCGCCGCGCCGACCGATTCGCTGGTGCGGCTGGGTATCGGCTGCGCCGGGGCCGTGACGGTGGCGGTCGCGGTGTACCTGTGTGTACGCCGCGGGCCCTTGAGTGTCCGCGGCCGGGCCCGGTGCGGCGCGGCGCTGTGGACCTGCTGGCTGCTCGGCTATCTGCTCGTCGGCGACCCGTTGCTCGGACATCTGGCCACCACCGGCTCCGGCACCGAGCGCCCGTGGCCCGCGTCGGATCTGTCCGCGGCCCCCTCCGCCGTGGCTCTGGCCTGTGCCGTCGTCCCCGCAGCCGGGTGCGCGCACTGGTTCGCCGTACGGGCCCGGCGGAGGCTGACGGCCAGCCGGGGTCTCGAGGAGTTCGCCGCGGGCATCCGTCCCCTTCTGCCGACCGCCGTCGGGTGCTTCCTCTGCGCGCTGGTGGCTCTGCTGTTCGCGGCCCGCGCGGCCCTGGGAACCGGCGGCTCGTACGGGACCGGGGCGCTCGGCTCGGCCGCGGCGCTCGGCGTCCTGGTCTTCGTCGCCCGGCTGCTGGCCGTCCACGGTCGCTCCTCCGCCGGTACGAACGGGCTGGCCGCGGCGTGCGGAATCGAGGCGCTGGCGATCGGGACGGCGCTCGCGGCGCGGCTGCTGCCCGGGTGCGGTGCGCTGGGCGGCCCCGTCGAGGCGGTCGTCAGCGCCTACGGGCCCGCTGTCGTACCGCTCACCGCGTGCTCGGCCGCGGCCGTCGCCCTGCTGGTCCACGCCACGATCACGCTGGCCCGCGCCTCGGCCCACTGCGGCACTCCGGCGGTGGAGCGGTGACCACGACGGCACCCCTGGCCGACGCAGGACGGGCGGCGGACGATGTGCGCCCGTGCGTGCCGTACGGCGGTGGACGGCCGTACGGCCTGCCCGGCCGCCGGAGACCGCTGTGCACAGGGCGCGGCCCCTATGGCCCGTACCGGCTGCCCGCCAGGCCCGCCGGCCACCCCGGACAGGTTCCCCGCCCAGTCGCCTCCGGCACCGGCTCCCCGCCCAGCCGCACCGGCACCCCGCACCCCGCACCGGCACCACGCCCCCGCCACCACCGGCCCGTACGGGGCACTCCCGATGAGCTCCAGCCCTTCCCTCAAGGAGAACGAGAGATGACAGACCCAGACCCCCTCCCCTCGCCAGGGGCCCGCTGCCCCCGCCGTACGGCCGACGCCCACCGATCGCACCCCGCCGGGGAGCCGTCCCACCGTCAGCGGGAGGGTGCGCGATGAGGGTGCTGCTCCTCGGTGCCAACGGATACCTCGGACGGCACGTCGCCGACCGGCTCCTCGCCGACCCCGCCGTCCAGCTCACCGCGCTCGGGCGGGGCGACGACGCCGATGTCCGGTTCGACCTCGCCTCCGGCAGCCCGGGCGCGCTCACACGCTTCCTCAACGCGGTGCACCCGGGCGTGGTCATCAACTGCGCGGGCGCGGTCCGCGGCGGAGCGCGGGAACTGACGCGGCACAACACCGTCGCCGTGGCCACGGTCTGCGAGTCGCTGCGCAGAAGCAGTTGCGGCGCCCGCCTCGTGCAGATCGGCTGCGCGTCCGAGTACGGGCCTTCGCAGGCAGGGTCCTCCACGGCCGAGGACGCCGTACCGCGCCCCGGCGGCCCGTACGGCGTGAGCAAGCTCGCCGCGACCGAGCTGGTGCTCGGCTCCGATCTCGACGCCGTGGTGCTGCGGGTCTTCTCGCCCGCCGGCCCCGGAACCCCCGCCGGTTCGCCGCTCGGCCGTCTCGCGGAGGCGATGCGCCGTGCGATGCAGGCCGGTGACAGCGAGCTCAAGCTCACCGGCCTGGGGGTGCAGCGCGACTTCGTCGATGTACGGGACGTCGCGAGGGCCGTGCACGCGGCCTCCCTCTCCGCCGCGCAGGGCGTGGTGAACATCGGCACCGGCCGCGCCGTACGGCTGCGTGAGGCCGCCGTCGTCCTGAGCCGGGTGGCGGGCTACGGCGGCTCCGTGCACGAGCTCGACACCGGGCACTCCCGGGGCGGCCCGGGCGGGCCCTCGGCCGAGCACCTCGGCCTCCAGCCCGTCTACCCCTATCCGGACGGGTGCGGTACATGGCAGCAGGCGGACGTCCGTACGGCCCGCGACCGCCTCGGCTGGCGCCCGAGGATCGCCCTCGAGGAGTCGCTCGCCGACATCTGGATGGAGGCGGCATGTCGCATCTGACCTCCACCGGACGCCGCCGTTCCGCGACCGCCGGCGTGAGCAGGCTCGGCTTCGGGGTGCCCGGCTGTGCCCATCCGCTGGTGGCCCCGGCCGAATGGGCGGAGCTCACCCGTCCGGAGACACCGTTGCACTGGGCGGTCCTCAACGTCGCCCGAGGCCCCGGTGTGCTGCCCGACCCGCACTGCCTGGAGGCGGCGGGGCGCCTCACCAACGCGGGCGTACGGGTGCTCGGCCATCTCGACCTGCGGTTCGGCACCCGGCCCGTCGGCGAGCTGATCTCCGAAGCCCACCGCTTTCTCGACTGGTACAAGGTCGGCGGCTTCTATCTGGACCGCTGCCCGGCCGACCGCGCAGCGCTCCCGGAGACCCGGCGCACGACCGCAGCGCTCCGCGCCGCCCTGGAGGACGCGTATGTCGTCCTCGGCCAGGGGACACACCCCTATCAGGGGTATGCGGAGGCGGCCGATCAGCTGGTGACGTTCTCCGGACCCTGGGCCGGGTATCGCTGGTCGCAGGTGGCGGAATGGACGGCGGAGTACGCCCCGCAGCGCTTCTGCCATCTGGTGCACGGCGTCCCGCGCACCCACTTGGAGGAAGCCATGCGTATCGCCCGCTGGCAGGGCGCGGGCACGATCTACTTCACCGACCGTACGGACCGCGGTGGCGGCGACGATCCCTGGGAGGCCCTGCCCGGCTACTGGGACGACATCGTCTCGCGTATCGGACCTGGTGTCTCGGAATGAGAAGGAGCGTGGCAGTGTTACGGGGAGAACAACCGTACTCCTCACTGATCCGGAGTCCCCGTGTCGCTGCCACCCTTGGTCGAGCCGGCCGCCGAGCTCACCGTCGACGAGGTCCGCAGGTACTCCCGCCACCTCATCATTCCCGATGTCGGAATGGAAGGTCAGAAGCGGCTCAAGAATGCCAAGGTGCTGTGCGTCGGCGCAGGAGGCCTCGGCTCCCCGGCGCTGATGTACCTCGCCGCGGCCGGTGTGGGCACCCTCGGCATCGTGGAGTTCGACGAGGTCGACGAGTCCAATCTGCAACGCCAGATCATCCACAGCCAGGCGGACATCGGCCGCTCGAAGGCGGAGTCCGCTCGCGACTCGGTGCTGGGCATCAACCCGTATGTGAACGTGATCCTCCACGAGGAGCGGCTCGAGGCGGACAACGTCAAGGAGATCTTCTCCCAGTACGACCTGATCGTCGACGGCACCGACAACTTCGCGACCCGCTACCTGGTCAACGACGCGTGTGTGCTGCTCGGCAAGCCGTACGTCTGGGGCTCGATCTACCGCTTCGACGGACAGGCCTCGGTCTTCTGGTCCGAGCACGGCCCCTGCTACCGCTGCCTGTACCCCGAGCCCCCGCCGCCCGGCATGGTCCCGTCCTGCGCCGAGGGCGGCGTACTCGGTGTGCTGTGCGCCTCGATCGGCTCGATCCAGGTCACCGAGGCCATCAAGGTGCTGACCGGCACCGGTGAGCCGCTGGTCGGCCGCCTGATGATCTACGACGCCCTGGAGATGACCTACCGGCAGGTCAAGGTCCGCAAGGACCCGGAGTGCGCGGTCTGCGGCAAGAACCCGACCGTCACCGAGCTGATCGACTACGAGGCCTTCTGCGGTGTCGTCTCCGACGAGGCGCAGGAGGCGGCGGCAGGGTCGACCATCACGCCGGCGCAGCTCAAGGAGTGGATCGACGGCGGAGAGAGCATCGACATCATCGATGTCCGCGAGCCGAACGAGTACGAGATCGTCTCCATCCCCGGGGCCCGGCTCATCCCGAAGAACGAGTTCCTGATGGGCACTGCCCTCCAGGGCCTGCCGCAGGACAAGAAGATCGTCTTGCATTGCAAGACGGGTGTCCGCTCCGCGGAGGTACTCGCGGTCCTGAAGAACGCGGGCTTCTCGGACGCCGTCCATGTGGGCGGCGGCGTGATCGGCTGGGTCAACCAGATCGAGCCGTCGAAGCCGGTCTACTGAACCACCGCTCGGCGGCGCGTGACGTACGCGGCTGCCCGGCGGCGGTGAGGTACGCGGCCACTCGGCGGTTGTGACGTACACCGCTGCTCAGCGGTTCGAGACGTACGACGAGGGGCCGCTCACCGATCCGGTGGGCGGCCCCTCGTCGTTTGCCGCGCCTTCCCTGGCCCCCTGGCTTCCTTCAGCTCCCTTGCCGCAGGCTCTGCTGCGGCTGCCTGGTTCGCGCCGGGCTACGTCGTGCAGACGGTTCCGTCGGCCGGGACCTTGCCGTCGAGCAGATAGGCGTTCACGACGTTCGTCACGCACGTCCCGCTGCCGTAGGCCCCGTGGCCTTCGCCCTTGTTGGTGATCTCGATGCCGACGCCCCGGCCGAGGGCGTCCGCCATCCGCTGCGCACCCTCGTACGGGGTGGCCGGGTCGCCGGTGTTGCCGATGACCAGGATCGGGCCCGCGTCCTTGGCGGCGACGTCCAGTCCGCCCGACTTCCCCTTCACGGGCCAGTCGGTGCACTGCAGCAGTTCCCAGGCGAGGTACTCGCCGAAGACGGGCGAGGCCTTGCGGAACTCGGGCAGCTTCGCCCTGACGTCCGCGGGGGTGTAGCGCTGCCCCGCGTCGGCGCAGGCGATCGCGGTGTTCGCGGCCTGGAGGTTGCTGTAGTGGCCCCGCTGGTCGCGTCCCGTCATCGAGTCGGAGAGTGCGAGGAGGATGTTCCCCGTGTTGAGCTCCTGGGCCTCCTGGAGCCCCTGCTTCAGATACGTCCAGAACTCCTTGGTGTAGAGGGACTGGGCGATGCCGTTCAGGGCGTGGCTCTGGTTCAGCCGGCGGCCGCTCTCCGTCGGCAGCGGCCGGGTGTCGAGCCGGTCCAGCAGCTCCTTGATCCGCTGCGCGCCCTGCTTCGGGTCCGTACCGGTCGGGCAGTCCCTGTCCTTCGCGCAGTCCTTGAGGAAGTTGTCCAGCGCGAGCTGGAAGCCCTTGGCCTGGCCGAGTGAGCCCTGCTCGGGGTCGTGGGTCGGGTCGACCACGGCGTCGAAGACGGTGCGGCCGACCTTCTTGGGGAACTGATGGGCGTAGACCGCGCCCAGCTCGGTGCCGTAGGAGATGCCGAAGTAGTTCAGCTTGGGGTCGCGGAGGACCTGGCGCAGCAGGTCCATGTCGCGGGCGGCGCTGACGGTGTCCACATGAGGGATCACCGTGCCGGAGTTCTTCTCGCAGGCGGCGGCGGACCTTTCGGTGGTCTCGAGGGACGCCTTCTCCTCGGCCGCGTTGTCCGGGGTGGTGTCGGCCGCGTACACCTTGTCCAGAGCCTTGTCGTCCAGGCAGCGCACGCCCTCGCTGGCGCCGACTCCGCGCGGGTCGAAGCTGACCAGGTCGTAGCGGCTGTGCAGCTTCTGGTACTCCGTGGCGGCGGAGGGGAGCGTGGCCACTCCCGAGCCGCCGGGGCCGCCGAAGTTGAAGACGAGGGAGCCGATACGCCGGTCCTGGTCCTTCGCCTCGGCGCGGATCAGAGCGATATCGATCCGTTCGCCGTCCGGCTTGGACCAGTCGAGCGGCACCTTCAGGGTGCTGCACTCCCAAGGGGTGCCGTCCGGAAGGGGCTCCGGCTTGCCCGCGTCCGCACCCTGGAGTGCGGAGGGGGCCGGACAGCTCTCCCAGCTCAGTTTCTGGTCGGTGAGGGCACCGGAGCCGGAGCTGTTGCCGTTGCCGCTGCACGCGCCGGTTGCCGTGACGACGAGCACGCCTGCGGCGGCCAGGACTCCCGCCCGTAGGGAACGGGATCGTATGGATCCTGTGCTTCTGGCCACTCCACCTCCTTGATGGGCACGCATCCCGTCGGGAACCCGCCCTTCCAGAACTCTAGGCCAACCGGCCGGAAGGCCGCCCGGCGTACCGGAGGCGGCCCGCCGACCCGATCCGGGTGGGTCCGTTGCCCCACAGCCGCGCTCGTCCCCCGTCCGCGGCTGTGTGCGGACCGTATGTCCAGTGCTGTGACCGGGAGGGTTTGCCGGGAAGCGCGCGGCCTCCGGTGCGGTGCATCGCACGGCGGTGGGGGTGCCCCCGGACGGAGTTCGGGCAAGATCGCCCTCGTACCGGGGTCCCCCATGCCGAAGGCCAGGGGAGTACCCGGGCGACTCCGACAACGCAGCGTGGGGGCACTCCCCCAGCCTTCGGCCGGGGGACGGCCCACCCAGCGGTAGCTGGGGGAGTGCCGTGCCGGGCTCGCGAGCCGGTGAACCTTCCCGGTCACAGCGCTAGATCGCCTGCTTGCGTGTGAGCTGGGTGAACGAGAGCCACCCCGGCAGGACCGGCAGCCAGAACGTCATCAGACGGAACAGCAGCACCGCGGGCGTGGCGATCTCCTTGTCCAGCCCCGCGGCGATCAGGCCCAGGGTCAGCGTGGCCTCGACCGCGCCGACACCGCCCGGTGTCGGCGCGGCCGACCCCAGCGCGTTGCCCGCGAGGAAGACGACGGCGATGGACGCGTAGCTCAGCTCGCCGCCGAACGCCCGGATGGAGGCGTCCAGGCACATCACGAACGCCAGCGTCAGCAGCAGCATCCCGCCGATGCCGGTGATCAGCTTCTGCGGCCGCTGCATGATGTCCAGCATCCGCGGCACCACGCCCGCGAAGAGCGACCGCACGCGCGTCGAGATGAACTTCCGCAGGGTCGGCACCGCGGTCACGATCAGCGCCAGGACGGCTGCCGTCAGCAGCCCGGCGATCACCGTACGGGACGGGGACATCGACGGGGTGCGCTCCGTCCCGGTGAGGTAACCGAAGATCATCAGCAGCACGATGTGCACACCGAGGCCCACCAGCTGCGACGCGCCGACGCTCGCCACCGCCAGCCCCGGCCGTACGCCCGCGCGCTGCAGGAACCGCGTGTTCAGCGCGACACCGCCGACCGCCGCGGGGGCGACGAGCTTGACGAACGATCCGGCGACCTGGGCCAGGACCGTACGGACGAAGGAGACCTTCTCCGGAACGAAGCCCAGCAGGCTCAGCGAGGCGGCGAGATAGCTCACCGCGGAGAAGAGGAGCGCTGCCGCGACCCAGTACCAGTTCGCCTCGGCGATGACGTCCTTGAAGCTCACATGGGTGAGCTGGGAGAGCAGGAAGTACGCGGCCAGGGCGCCCGCGATGAAGCTCACCAGCGTGCGCGGCCGGATCCGCTCCAGACGGGCCGGCTCGACCGGTGCCTGGGGGCGGATCACCAGGATCTGCTGCCGGATCTGTGCCAGCAGATCCTCCTCGCGGGCCTCCTCGATCGCCTCGTCGATGGCCTTCTTCTCGGCGTTCTTCTCGGCCCGCAGCGACTTGCGGTCGGCCGCTGAGGTCGCGCCGTCGGCCTCCCGCGCGGCGTGGGACGCCTCCAGTACGGCCTCCCGCTCGCGCTGCGCCCGTTCCTTGGCGAGATGCCGCAGGGTGGCGTGGGTGCCCCGGCTGAGCGCGATCGGCTGCAGCAGCGGCAGGCTGTCGGCCACCGCGTCCGGGCCGAGGATGTCCACGGCGGCCGCCACCGACCGCTCCGCCCCTACGCGCAGGCCCAGGGTGGTGAGCAGCTGGGCCACGTCCATCCGCAGCACCAGATCGCCGGCGGCGATCTCACCGCCCCGCAGATCCGTCAGCACGACCGCGCCGGAACGATCCACCAGGATCGCGTCGCCGACCAGCCTGCGGTGCGCGATCCGCCGTGACTGGAGCGCCTGTACCTGCCGCCAGGTGCTGCGCAGCAGTTCGTCGGTGAGCATGTCGTCGGGCAGCGCGTCCAGACTGCGGCCACCGACGTGCTCGTAGACGAGCATCACGGCGTCCGGGCCCAGCTCGGAGGTGGCGATCAGCTTGGGGGCGTTGGCGCCGGCCGCGATGGCGGCGTAGGCGAGCAGCGCCTCCTGCTCGAGGGCCTGGCGGAGCGACTGGAGGCTGCGGCGCTGGGTGATGCCGCGCAGCGCCAGCCGGCGCCAGACGCGGTAGAAGAAGCCCTGGGCCTGCTGCTCCCGGTCGACGACGGTGACGTCCAGCGGCGGGCCGTCCTCCAGGGTGACGATGTAGCGGCGGCCGCGGTCCTGGCGGTCGGCGTCGGCCTCCTCCTCGGCCTCCTCCTCGGAGTCCTCCGCGCGCAGGGCGCTGACCGGCCGGAAGCCGACGCGGCGCAGCCCGGCGAGAAGGTTCTGGCCGGTCGGCCGCACGTTCGGGGAGCCGACCGCGTAGAGGGTGCCGTACGCCACCGTCCAGCCGATGAGCACGGTGAGGATGATCGAGAAGGGCGTGGCGAAGCCGCCGACGAGGACCGCGAACACCTGGAGCAGCAGAACCCCCCACAGCACCACGCGCCAGCGGGGGCGGTGAGCCATCCCGACCGCCGTCATATAGGCGATGACGGGGGCGAGATAGCCGTGCACCGGGTCGGTGATCTCACCGTTCGGCGCCTGCTGGGTGAGGGCGTCCTGGATGGAGTCCGGGGCTGTTCTGGCGACCCACAGATCGGTGGCGAGTGCGACGCCGTGCGCGAGGACGGCCGCGAGTACGCCGTCCGCGATCCGCAGTCCGTCCCGTTTGATCAGCCGCTCGATGGCGAAGGCGACGGGGACGATCAGGACGGCGACGCTGGAGGCGAATCCGGCGAAGCTGATCAGCAGCGGGGGAGCCTGCCCCGCGCCCTTGCCGATGTCCTGCTCCAGGCCCTCGGTGGTGCCGTGGGCGAAGGTGGCGATGGCGACGACGACGGCGACGGCGAGGATGCCGAGCAGCAGCCGGACGAGGTCGGCGGGCCGGTGCACGCGTGCGGGGAGCAGGGGCTCGTCGCCCGACACCCGGTCGATGTGGGCGTCGTCCCCGTTGTCGCCGGGGGGACCGCTGCCCGCGGGAGGCGGGGCGGTGTCCTGGTCCGGGCGGTGTGGTGCGGCGTCCGGCTGTGGTGGTGCGGTCTCAGGGTGGTGTGGTGCGGCCTCGGGGCTGGGTGGTGCGGCCTCAGGGTGGTGTTGTCCGGTGCCCTCAGGTGACGACGTCGTGCGGGGGCGGTCCGGTGCCGAGTCGTGGGGCGACGGTTCGCGGCGGGACGGGTCCTGGTGCGATGCGTCGTGGCGGGGGTCCTCGTGCGATGCGTCGGGGCGGGGCGGGTCCGGGTGCGAGGAGTCCCGGCCGGGCGGGTCCTGGCGCGACGGCCGGTCCGCTTCGGCCCGACGCGACGCTCCCGCGTCGTCCCCGCGCGATCCTGCCGTATCGCGGGGCGGCCCTTCCGCGTCCTTGCGGGGGCCTTCCGCCTCTCTGCGGGACTGCGGCGTTTCCGGGCGCGACGGCAGGTCAGAGGTGCGGGCTCCGTCCTCCGGAGGCTCTGCACTCTGCTGCCCGGCCGTCTCTTTTTGATCTCGTATCACCAGTCACCGCCCGGAAGATGGTGGCATGGGCCGACCCATGAGGGCGTCATCAGGGTTGCATTTCGGAAGTTCGGACGCCGGGAGGCCCTTCTCCGCCCGGCTGTGCGCACACTCCGTCACGGACCGGTTGCCCTGTCGGTGCGGTACGGCAGGATGGGCCGGATGAGCCGGATGAGTCGGGAGAGCACGTCGGCGGAGCAGCTGCCGGAGTACGCGGAGCGGGTCCTGGAAGTGGCCGAGCTGATTCCGCCCGGCAGGGTGATGACGTACGGGGACGTGGCCGAATGGCTCGGTGAGGGAGGCCCCCGTCAGGTGGGGCGGGTCATGGCGCTCTACGGCGGGGCCGCGCCGTGGTGGCGTGTGGTCCGCGCCGACGGTGTGCTGCTCCCCGGCCATGAGCAGCGGGCCCTGGCCCACTACCGGTCCGAGGACACGCCGCTGCGCGAGGCCGCGCGCGCCGCGGCCGGCCATCTGCCGAAGATCGACATGGCCCGGGCCCGCTGGGACGGTGGCGCGGGGGACAGCGCGGACGAAGGAGCTCATATCTGACAGCTTCCGGGATTCGGCGGCCGAAGAGGTGATCCAAGGCCCCTTCGGAGTATCCCAGGTGTGCGCCGGACAGTCGGGGTGACGCCCGGGGGAAACGCGCCGACCTGTGCCACCGAGGGCGTACCGTCGTCAGCTCGCAGCACATCCGCCCCTAACCTTCGGCATGGACGAACTCCGTCGGCCTCCCACGGCTCGTACGGCCGCACGCCCCGCACCGCAGACAGCACACCACCAGGACCGGCGATCCACGTGAGCTCCTCCTTCGCGTCTTCCACGTCGCACCGGCAGGTACGACCGTCGGTCCCCGGCGCGTACCGACTGGTGCGTACACCGCCGGGACCGGTGGACCTCCCTGCTCTGGACGCACGGCAGCGCGCCGTGGTTGACCATCCCGGCGGCCCGCTGCTCGTCCTCGCCGGACCGGGCACGGGGAAGACGACCACGCTCGTCGAAGCGGTGGCGGAGCGGGTGGCCAAGGGCACTGCTCCGGAGCGGATTCTCGTCCTCACCTTCAGCCGCAAGGCGGCGGTCGAGCTGCGCGACCGGATGGCGGCCCGGCTGGGCGGGGCGGGGCCGCAGGCGACGACCTTCCACTCGTACTGTTATGCGCTCGTCCGCGCCCATCAGGACGTCGAGTTGTTCGTCGATCCGCTGCGGTTGCTGTCCGGACCGGAACAGGACGTGGTGGTGCGCGAGCTCCTCGCCGGTCAGACCGAGCTGGAGCGGGAGGGGCGCGGTGCGGTGCGCTGGCCCGATGAACTGCGGGCCTGTCTGACCACCCGCGGCTTCGCCGACGAGGTGCGTGCGGTGCTGGCCCGGAGCCGGGAGCTGGGCCTCGGCCCGGACGCGCTGGGGGCCTTCGCGGCGCGTACGGGGCGGCCGGACTGGGCGGCCGCGGCCTCGTTCCTGGCGGAGTACCTCGATGTGGTGGATATGCGGGGCGTGATCGACTACGCGGAGCTGGTGCACCGGGCGGTGCTGCTGGCCGGGCGTCCGGAGGTCGCGGCGGAACTCGCCTCGCGGTACGACGCGGTCTTCGTCGACGAGTACCAGGACACCGACGCCGCGCAGGTGCGGCTGCTGCACGCGCTCGCGGGCGCGGGCCGGACGCTGGTGGCCTTCGGCGACCCCGACCAGTCGATCTATGCCTTCCGCGGCTCCGACATCAACGGGATTCTGGAGTTCCCCCACGACTTCCGGCAGGTCGACGGCTCCCCGGCGGACGTCGAGGTGCTCGGCACCTCACGCCGCTCCGGGGCGGCGCTGCTGGCCGCCACCCGGCTGCTGACCCGCCGGATGCCGCTCACCCGGTTGCCGGCGGACGCGGTGCGTGCCCACCGCGACCTGGCGGCCGTACGGGACGGCGGGCGCGTCGAGGTCTTCACGTACGCGACGGCGGGCGCCGAGTTGGACAACATCGCCGACATCCTGCGCCGGGCCCATCTGGAAGACGGGGTGCCGTGGCGGGACATGGCCGTGCTCGTACGCGCCGGGGGGCGCTCGATCCCCTCCGTGCGCCGTGCGCTCACCTCCGCGGGCGTCCCGCTGGAGATCGACGGCAACGACCTTCCTCTCCGTCATGAACCGGCGGTGGCGCCCCTGCTCGCAGCGCTGAGGGTGGCGGCCACCGCCTCGCTGCCGGGAGGCGCGCCGGCCGCTGCGGGCGCGGTCTCCGTGGACGGCGAGGACCTGCCCGGGCAGTCCGTGTCCACCTCGGGGTCCGTACCGGCGTCGGCTGCCTCGGCGTCGGGTTCCGTCTCGGCGTCGGGGTTCGCCTCGGAGCCGAGGTCCGTACCGGAGTCGAGGTCCGTACCGGCCCCGGCCGCCTCGGAGCCGGGGTCCGTACCGGCGTCGGCCGATTCGGTGCCGGGGTCCGTACCGGCCCCGGCCGCCTCGGATTCCGCGACCGGACCGGCGTCCGCCGTCTCCGTCGGGGACACCGATTCCGGCCGTCCAGCCTCGTCCGGGGCGGCGGCCGACGGTCGCGACGGGTCCGCTGAGACGGACGCCGCGGCCGAGGAATCGGGGGAGAGGAGGGCAGAAGGGCCCGGGGCGGGCGCCGTCGATGCCCCGGTCATCGACGTCGAGACGGCCCTCGAACTCCTCACCTCGCCCCTCGGCGGCATGGACAGCGCCGATCTGAGGCGGCTCGGCCGGGCGTTGCGCGAGGAGGAGCGGGCCGCGGGCCGTCCCGTGCCGCGCCCCTCGGACGTGCTGACGGCCGAGGCGCTCGCCGAGCCGGAGCGACTCACCGCCCACGACCCGGCGTACGCGCGCGGGGCACAGCGGCTCGGGCTGCTGCTGCGCAAGGCCCGGGAACTGCTGGCCGGCGGCGGGACCGCCGAGCAGGCGCTGTGGGAGTTGTGGGACGGCACCCCCTGGCCGCAGCGGTTGGAGCGCGCCGCGCGGCGGGGCGGTGCGGCGGGGCGCAACGCGGACCGCGATCTCGACGCGGTCTGCGCGCTGTTCGAGACCGCGGCACGCGCCGAGGAGCGCACCGGCGGCCGTGGCGCCCTCAACTTCATCGAGGAACTGGGCGCCCAGGACATCGCCGCCGACACGCTGTCCCGCCGCACCGTCCGCCCCGACGCCGTACGGCTGATGACGGCACACCGCTCCAAGGGGCTGGAGTGGCGGCTCGTCGTCGTCGCGGGCGTACAGGAGGGCCTCTGGCCGGATCTGCGCCGCCGGGGCTCGCTTCTGGAAGCGGACCGGATCGGCCGCGACGGCCTCGCCGAGCCGCTCACCCCCGGCGCCCTGCTGGCCGAGGAGCGCAGGCTGTTCTACGTCGCGGCCACCCGCGCACGGGAGCGGCTCGTCGTGACCGCGGTCAAGGCACCGTCCGAGGACGGCGACCAGCCCTCCCGCTTCCTCACCGAACTCGGCGTCGCCTCGGTCGACATCGCGCACCGTCCCCGCCGTCCGCTCTCCGTCGCCGCGCTGGTCGCGGAGTTGCGGGCCACCACCGTCGACCCGGCGGCCTCCCCGGCTCTGCGGGACGCCGCGGCCCGGCGGCTGGCCCGGCTGGCGGCGCTGCGCGAGGAGGACGGCACGGTCGAGGGCGCGGGCCAGCCGCTGGTGCCGGCGGCGCACCCGTACCGCTGGTGGGGTCTGTACGAGCCGACGCACAGCGCGGTGCCCCTGCGCGACCCGGCCCGCCCCGTCGCCCTCTCCGGCAGCGCCCTGGACCAGCTGGCCAACACCTGCTCCCTCCAGTGGTTCCTCGGGCGCGAGGTGAAGGCCGACACACCGTCGACCACGGCCCAGGGCTTTGGCAACGTCGTACATGTCCTGGCCGACGAGGTCGCCTCCGGCCGGACCCCGGCGGACCTGAGCGTGCTCATGGAGCGCCTGGACTCCGTGTGGGACGCCCTCGCCTTCGACGCGCCCTGGAAGTCGCAGCAGGAGAAAGAGCACGCCCGGGCCGCCCTGGAACGTTTTCTGCGCTGGCACGTCATGGACCGCGCCGGGCGCGCTCCGGTCGCCACGGAGCACGACTTCGACGTGACCCTGGACGCGGACGACTACTCCGTACGCATCCGCGGCAGCATGGACCGCGTCGAGACGGATGCCCAGGGCCGCGCCTACGTCGTCGACTTCAAGACCGGCAAGGTCAAGCCGGCCGGCTCGGAAGTCGCCCGCCATCCGCAGCTCGCGGTCTACCAGCTGGCCGTACGGGAGGGAGCGGTGGACGGTGCCTTCGGGGGGCGCAGGCCGGAGCCGGGGGGCGCGGAGTTGGTGCATCTGCGCCTGGGCGCCCCGAAGAAGAGCGGCGGCGACTCCCTCCCCGCCGTGCAGGCCCAGGAGCCCCTGGCGGGGGAGTGGGTCGGCGAACTCCTCGCCACCGCCGCGGGCCGTGTGCTCGACGAGCGCTTCGCCCCCAGCAGCGGCGGGCACTGCCGGCACTGCGCCTTCCGTAACGCGTGCACGGCCCAGCCCGAGGGCCGGCACGTCGTGGAGTGATCCGCCCGGCGGGCTGTCCGGCCGCACCGGCCCCCGCCGGGCATGCGCTGTCAGTGACGGCGGCTAGCCTCACCCGGGTGGCAGCACGCATCACCGACCCCGAGGAGCTCAAAGAGCTCCTGGGCATCCCGTTCACCCCGGAGCAGACGGCCTGCATCACCGCGCCGCCCGCCCCGCAGGTGATCGTGGCCGGAGCAGGCTCCGGGAAGACCACGGTGATGGCCGCCCGCGTCGTGTGGCTCGTCGGCACCGGACAGGTCGCACCCGAACAGGTGCTCGGCCTCACCTTCACCAACAAGGCGGCGGGCGAGCTCTCGGAGCGGGTCCGCAAGGCGCTCGTCGCCGCGGGGGTGACGGACCCCGACGGCGTCCCGGCGGACCGGCCTGCCCAGCAGGGCGCCGAGCATGGCCTTGGGCAGGGCGTCGGGCAGAGCGCAGAGGCGGACGGGGGAGAGCCGAGGATCTCCACCTACCACGCCTTCGCCGGGCAGCTCCTGAAGGAGCACGGCTTGCGGATAGGGATGGAGCCCACCGCCAGGCTGCTCGCCGACGCCACCCGCTTCCAGCTCGCCGCGCGCGTGCTGCGGTCCGCGCCCGGGCCCTACCCGGCGCTCACCACATCACTGCCCGGACTCGTGGAGGACCTGCTCGCCCTCGACGCGGAGCTCTCCGAGCACCTCGTCCCCGCCGAGCGGCTGCGGGCGTACGACACGGCTCTGCTGGCCGCCCTCGACGGCGCGAAGCTCACCAACGCCGACCTGCGCAAGGCGCCCGAGGCCGCCCGCGCCCGTCTGGAGCTGCTCGGCCTCGTCGGGGCCTACCGCGGTGAGAAGCAGCGCCGCGACCTCCTCGACTTCGGCGACCAGATCGCCCTCTCCGCGACCCTCGCCCGGAGCCACCCGGAGGTCGGGCGCATCCTGCGCGAGCAGTTCGCCGTCGTCCTCCTCGACGAGTACCAGGACACCTCCGTGGCCCAGCGCCTGCTGCTCGCGGGCCTCTTCGGCGGCGGGACGGGGCACGCGGTGACCGCTGTCGGCGACCCCTGCCAGGCGATCTACGGCTGGCGCGGTGCCTCTGTCGCCAACCTCGACGACTTCCCGGCGCACTTCCCACGGCGCGACGGCCGCGCGGCGCAGCGCTTCGCGCTCAGCGAGAACCGGCGCAGCGGCGGTCGCCTCCTCGACCTCGCCAACCGGCTGGCGAGCCCGTTGCGTTCGCTCCACGCGGGCGTGGAGGCGCTGCGGCCGGCACCCGGCGCCGAGATGGACGGCACCGTCCGCTGCGCCCTCCTGCCGTCCCACGCCGACGAGTTGGAGTGGCTCGCCGACTCGATCGCCCATCTGGTCCGCACGGGCACCCCGCCCGGTGAGATCGCGGTGCTGTGCCGTACGGCGGCCGACTTCCCGCTGATCCAGGGCGCGCTGGTGGAGCGGGACGTAGCAGTCGAAGTGGTCGGCCTCTCCGGTCTGCTGCATCTGCCCGAGGTGGCCGACCTGGTCGCCGTGTGCGAGGTGCTTCAGGACCCGGGGGCCAATGCCGCGCTGGTCCGGCTGCTGATCGGGCCGCGCTGGCGCATCGGCCCGCGTGACCTCGCGCTCCTGGGCCGCCGCGCCCGGACGCTCGTACGGCCCGCCACGGACGCCGACGCCGGCCCGGACCCGGACGCGCGCCTGGCCGAGGCCGTCGCGGGCGTCGACCCGGCCGAGACCGTCTCGCTCGCCGACGCGCTCGACACGTTCCTGATGGCGGACGGGCCCGATGACGGACTGCCCTTCTCGGCTGAGGCGCGCGTGCGGTTCGCCCGGCTCGCGGCGGAGCTGCGCGACCTCCGGCGCTCGCTCGCCGACCCCCTCATGGACGTGCTCCACCGGGTGCTGGCCACCACCGGTCTGGACGTCGAGCTGTCCGCCTCCCCGCATGCCCTCGCCGCCCGCCGGCGCGAGACGCTGGGCAACTTCCTCGACGTCGCCGCGTCCTTCGCCGCCCTGGAGGGCGAGGCCACACTGCTCGCCTTCCTCGGCTTCCTGCGCACGGCCGTCCGGCACGAGAAGGGCCTGGACAACGCCCTGCCCGGCGGCGACAACACCGTCAAGGTGCTGACCGCGCACAAGTCCAAGGGGCTGGAGTGGGACGTCGTCGCCGTCCCCGGGCTGGTCGCCGGACAGTTCCCCAGCCAGCAGTCGCGCGAGTCCTGGACGTCCAACGCGAAGGTGCTGCCGCACGCACTGCGCGGCGACGCCGCCACTCTGCCGGACATGGGGGAGTGGGACAGCAAGGGGATGGCCGCGTTCAAGAACGCGATGAAGGAGCACCAGGCCACGGAGGAACTCCGGCTCGGCTATGTGACGTTCACCCGCCCGCGCTCCCTGCTGCTCGGGTCCGGCCACTGGTGGGGGCCGAGCCAGAAGCGGCCGCGGGGGCCCTCCGCCTTCCTGGAGGCGCTGCGCGAGCACTGCGAGGCAGGCCACGGCGAGGTCGAGGCCTGGGCGGCCGCCCCCGAGGAAGGCGAGGAGAACCCGGCTCTAAAGGCATCGGCGGCGGACCGGGCGTGGCCCCTGCCGCTGGATCCGGACGCCTTGGCGATGCGCCGACGGGCCGCGGAAGCGGTGCTGACCCATCTGGACCGGCTCACGGAGCGCAACGGGGGCGCCGCGGTGCCGGGCGAGGGCGGCTCCGGAGAGCCCGCCGGACCTCCCGCTGCCGTCTCCGGCCAGGCTGCTTCCGTGCCCGCGCACGGGGTAGCCCACGACCCGGACTGGCCCCCTCCGCCGGAGGACGACCATCCGTCGGGCGCGCCGCCACGGAACCCGGGCCCGTACGAGGACGCAGTTCCCTACGACGACGGCCCGTACGGCCACGACGGCCCGTACGGCCACGACGGCCCCGGTGACTGGGACGACCCCGGCGACTGGGACACCTGGTCCTCCGAACGTCCGCCACTCCAGCGCGCCGGTGGGATCGCGGGGGTGCACGACTCTGCGGAGGAGCACGGCTCCGAGGCCGGACACCGCTCGGTGGAGGAGGACGGCTCCCCGCAGGAGTACGGCTCCGTGCCGCGCCAGCTCCGCCGTACCGGGCCCCAGGGGCCGGCCTTGCCTGCATCCGGCGCGACCGCTCCTCCGCCCCCCGCACACCCCGCCCCTCCCGGCCACCCCCTCCCGCTCTCCGCGGCGGAGCCGGATCCCCTCACACCCGAAGAGGCGCGGGCCGTCGCCTCCTGGGACCGGGACCTGGACGCGCTCGCCGGTGAGCTGCGCAGGACCCGCGCGACCGTGCGGGACGTCCCCGTGCCCCCCTCGCTCAGTACGTCCCAGCTGCTCCGCCTCGCCGCCGACCCCGACGGCTTCGCCCAGGAGCTCGCCCGCCCCATGCCACGGCCTCCGCAGCCCGCCGCGCGCCGTGGCACCCGCTTCCACGCCTGGGTCGAGTCGCGCTTCGAGGAACTGCCCCTGCCGTTTCTCGGCCCCGACGATCTCCCCGGCGGCCTCGGTGCGCTCGGCGACGGCACGGACGACGGCACGGACCTGGAGATCGCGGACGAGCGGGATCTGGCCATCCTCAAGGAGGCCTTCGAACGTACGCCCTACGCCCGGCGCACCCCGTACCGCGTCGAGGAGCCGTTCCAGCTCGTCCTCGCGGGCCGGTTGATCCGCGGTCGGATCGACGCCGTGTACCGCGACAGCGGGCCCGAAGGCGCCACCTACGAGATCGTCGACTGGAAGACAGGCCACGGCCGGACCGCCGACCCGCTCCAGCTCGCGGTCTACCGCCTCGCCTGGGCCGAGCAACACGACCTTCCGCTGTCCGCCGTGACCGCGGCCTTCCTGTACGTCCGCAGCGGTGAGGTGGTCCGCCCGCCGGGCCTCCCCGGCCGGGCGGCTCTGGAGCGCCTCGTGCGCGGCGGGGAGCCGACAGACGCCGGGGAGCCGACAGAGGGCTGACGTGCGGAGGCCGGCGGCAGTGGACCGCCGGAGCCGTGAGAAGCCATGTCCGCGTGGCCGGATAGGCTCGCGGACATGAGCACCGCACCGGACAGCGCCGTCCGCGCGTTCATCGAAGAGCACCGCGCCGACTTCCTCGACGACCTCATGGAGTGGCTGCGTATCCCGTCCGTGTCGGCCGATCCGGCCCGTGCGGCGGACGTACGGCTCAGCGCCGACTGGCTGGCCGCGACGCTCGCCCGGACCGGCTTCCCGGTCGCCGAGGTCTGGACCCCTCCGGTCGGCGAGGACGGACCGGGCGCGCCCGCGGTGTTCGCGGAGTGGCCGTCCGGCGACCCCGACGCCCCCACCGTGCTCGTCTACGGTCACCATGACGTACAGCCCGCCGACCGCGAGGACGGCTGGCGCACCGAGCCGTTCGAACCCGTCATCCGCGACGGGCGGCTCCACGCGCGCGGGGCCGCGGACGACAAGGGGCAGGTCTTCTTCCACACCCTCGGCGTAAGGGCCCATCTCGCGGCGACCGGCCGTACCGCCCCCGCTGTCAACCTGAAGCTGCTCATCGAAGGCGAGGAGGAGTCCGGCTCGCCGAACTTCCCGGCCCTCATCCGGGAGCGCGCCGACCGTCTGGCCTGCGACGCCGTGATCGTGTCCGACACCGGTATGTGGTCCGCGACCACGCCCACCGTGTGCACCGGCATGCGCGGTCTCACCGACTGTCAGATCGACCTGTACGGGCCCGAGCAGGACATCCACTCGGGGTCCTTCGGCGGCGCCGTGCCGAACCCGGCCACCGAGGCCGCCCGCCTGGCCGCGGCCCTCCACGACAGCGACCGCCGGGTGGCGATCCCCGGCTTCTACGACGGAGTGGTCGAGCTGACCGACCGGGAGCGGGAGCTCTTCGCCGAGCTGCCGTTCGACACGTCGGACTGGCTGCGCACCGCGCACTCCCGCGCGACGCTCGGCGAGGCCGGCCACACCACCCTGGAGCGGATCTGGGCCCGCCCGACCGCCGAGGTCAACGGCATCAGCGGGGGCTACCGGGGCCCCGGCGGCAAGACGATCGTGCCGTCCACCGCCCAGCTGAAGCTGTCCTTCCGGCTGGTGGCCGGCATGGACGCGGAGAAAGTGCAGCAGGCCGTACGGGCATGGGTCGCGGCGCGGCTCCCGGCCGGCATCCGCCACGAGATCACCTTCTGGAGAGCCACCCGCCCCTGCCTCACCCCGCTGGACCACCCGGGCCTCCAGTCCGTCGTACGGGCCATGGGGCGGGCGTTCGGACAGAAGATCCGGTTCACCCGTGAGGGCGGTTCCGGTCCGGCGGCGGACCTCCAGGACGTCCTGGACGTGCCGGTGCTGTTCCTCGGCATCTCGGTGCCGTCGGACGGCTGGCACGCGCCGAACGAGAAGGTCGAGCTGGATCTGCTGATGAAGGGCGTGGAAACCGCCGCGTACCTGTGGGCGGATCTGGCGGAGAATGGGCGGGCCCTCCGGACGGCGCCCGACGCCTCGTGCCCGTGAGCCCCCGGGCGTCTCGTGCCCGTAACCCGGCGCCTGGAGCCCGTCGTGCATATATGTCGATGAATCACCTGCCTCGCAGGGGGAGTGGAAAACAGCTGTGACCACCTGGACCGACCGCACCGCAGTCCCGCGGATCAGCCTCACCGGAGCGCACGGCATCGACCGCGCGGCGCACCACCGTCTCGACGAGGCATGGCTCGCCGCCGCGTGGAGCCACCCCACCACGCGGGTCTTCGTGGTCTCCGGCGGGCAGGCGCTGATCGACGACACCGCCGACGGCCGTACCGAACTCGTCATGACGCCCGCCTTCGAGGCTCCCCCCACCGAGACGCACCGCTACTTCCTGGGCACGGACGCGGACGGCGTGCGCTATTTCGCGCTGCAGAAGGACGCCCTGCCGGGACGGATGGACCAGTCAGCGCGGCCCGCAGGACTGCGGGAGGCGGGGGCGCTGCTGTCCGAGCGCGACGCAGCCCTGATGGTGCACGCCGTGGCGCTGGAGAACTGGCAGCGGTTGCACCGCTTCTGCTCGCGCTGCGGCGAGCGCACGGTCATCGCGGCCGCGGGCCACATCCGCCGCTGCCCGGCCTGTGGCGCGGAGCACTACCCCCGTACCGACCCCGCCGTGATCATGCTGGTGACGGACGAGGAGGACCGTGCCCTGCTCGGCCGCCAGGTGCACTGGCCGGAAGGCCGCTTCTCGACCCTGGCGGGCTTTGTCGAGCCGGGGGAGTCGATCGAGCAGGCGGTGGTGCGGGAAGTCCACGAGGAGGCGGGCGTCACGGTCGGTGACGTGGAGTACCTCGCCAGCCAGCCATGGCCCTTCCCGTCCAGTCTGATGCTGGGCTTCATGGCGCGGGCCACGTCCTCGGACATCACGGTGGACGGCGAGGAGATCCACGAGGCGAGGTGGTTCTCCCGGGACGAGCTGGCCGCGGCGTTCGAGTCGGGCGAGGTGCTGCCGCCGTCCGGCATCTCGATCGCGGCACGGCTGATCGAAGTGTGGTTCGGCAAGCCGCTGCCCGTGGGCAGTCCGCGCTGAGGCGGGCGGCTCACGGGCAGGGGGCAGCCGGAAGCGGTCCGAGGCGGCCGGACACGGGGACGTCCGGTATCAGACCCCGATCTTCTCCTTGACCTGGGCCAGGGAAGGGTTCGGCAGCGCGGAACCGTCGGGGAAGAGCACGGTCGGCACCAGCTGGTTGCCGTTGTTGACCTTCTCGACGAAGGAGGCCGACTCCGGGTCCAGCTCGATGTTGATCTCGGTGTACGCAATACCTTCGCGGTCCAGCTGGCTCTTCAGCCGGCGGCAGTAGCCGCACCACGTCGTGCTGTACATCGTCACAGTGCCCTGCATGGGTCCTCGCGCTCCTTCGGGTAGGGCATCACGGTCGGTAGTGGAACGCGCAACTTTTCCGCCGCATTCCCCGGGGGGATCTGCGGTATCCGCTTGGGTCATCCGCGGCGGTGTCCACCACCCTTGTCCCAGTCACCCCAGTCACCCCAGTCACCCCAGTCACCCCAGTGGCCCCAGTGGCCCCGGTCGTCCCGCTTGTTCCGGCCATTCCGGCATCCCGGCCATCCCGGTCATCCGTGCGACGGTACACGACGACGGGGCGGCGGCCGGCGCTACGGCGCGGGCCCCGGCGTCGGATGACCCACGGACGGCGCGGGCGGGCCGACGGCCGGTGCCGGGCCGGCCGTACGGGCGTCCGCCGGGCTGGATGCGGGGCGGTGCCGAGGTGTGTCGGGACGGCGCCGGGCGGGCCTACGGGCGGCGCTGGGCTATCCGATACGGCGCGCAGCAGCCAGGCCGAGAAGCCGTAGTGAGCGTCAGCGCCCCGCCCGCGAGGGCTGTCCCCCGCGGCGAGACCGACGAGTCCGCGGGCGGGGAGGCCGACAGCGCCCCGGCCGCTGGCGGGGCGAGGAGCGGTGCCCGGCCGGCCGTACGGGGTGCTGGACGGGCGCTCGCGAAGCCGCGACGTCGGGCGGACGCACTCACTGCGGCGATTGGTACGACCGCAGGGTCACACCTGTGGACATCCTTCCCGTCCGTCACGGGGGACCTGGCAGCATGGCGGGGTGACAGCAAGCAACGGCCCCCTGGTCTCCGTCGCCCCCGGCCCGGCCGCCTCCGGTACGGGGAGCGCCGCCCCCCTGGTCCCGGCGGTTCCCGACTCGGCCGACGCGGTGCTCGACGGGCTCGACCCCGAGCAGCGGGAGGTCGCCACGGCCCTGCACGGGCCGGTCTGTGTGCTCGCCGGTGCCGGTACGGGCAAGACCCGTGCGATCACCCACCGGATCGCCTACGGCGTCCGGGCCGGGATCCTCCAGCCCTCCAGCGTGCTCGCCGTCACCTTCACCAACCGCGCCGCGGGGGAGATGCGCGGCCGGCTGCGCCAGCTCGGCGCGGCCGGTGTCCAGGCCCGTACGTTCCACTCCGCCGCGCTGCGCCAGCTCCAGTACTTCTGGCCGCGTGCGGTCGGCGGAGAGCTCCCACGGCTCGTCGAGCGCAAGGTCCAACTGGTCGCGGAGGCCGCCGCCCGCGGCCGTATCCGGCTGGACCGCAACGAACTGCGGGACGTCACCGGTGAGATCGAGTGGGCGAAGGTCACCCAGACCGTGCCCGAGGACTACCCCGCCGTCGTCGCGAAATCCGGCCGTGAAGTGCCGCGTGACCCGGCCGAGATCGCCGGGATCTACGGCACCTACGAGCAGCTGAAGCGCGACCGCGGCGTCATCGACTTCGAGGACGTGCTGCTGCTGACGGTCGGTGTGCTCCAGGACCGGCACGACATCGCGGACCAGGTCCGCCGCCAGTACCAGCACTTCGTCGTCGACGAGTACCAGGACGTCAGTCCGCTGCAGCAGCGTCTCCTCGAGCTGTGGCTCGGCGACCGGGACAGCCTGTGCGTGGTCGGCGACGCCGGTCAGACCATCTACTCCTTCACCGGAGCCACCCCCGACCATCTGCTCGGCTTCCGCACCCGGCACCCGCATGCCACGGTCGTGAAGCTCGTCCGCGACTACCGCTCCACTCCCCAGGTCGTGCACCTGGCCAACGGCCTGATGGGGCAGGCCCGGGGCAGGGCCGCCGAGCACCGGCTGGAGCTGGTCTCGCAGCGGGGCCCCGGACCCGAGCCGGTCCACGCCGAGTTCGCCGACGAGCCGGCCGAGGCCGAGGGCATCGCCCGCCGCATCCGCGAGCTGATGACGCCTCGTGACCAGGGAGGCGAAGGCGTTCCGGCCAGTGAGATCGCCGTGCTCTACCGCATCAACGCCCAGTCGGAGATCTACGAACAGGCGCTTGCCGACCACGGGATCCCGTACCAGCTGCGCGGCGCGGAGCGCTTCTTCGAACGCCCGGAGGTGCGCGAGGCGGGTGTCGCGCTGCGGGGCGCGGCCCGGGCGGGGGGCAACGACGCCCTCCTGGAGGACGCCGCCGCCCTCCCCGACCAGGTGCGGGCCGTGCTCGGCACGAAGGGCTGGACGCCGGAGCCGCCCGCCGGCTCCGGCGCCGTGCGGGACCGCTGGGAATCCCTGGCCGCCCTCGTCCGGCTCGCCGAGCAGCTCTCCGCCGCCCGCTCCGCGGCGGGTGCGGAGACCACGACACTCGGTGACTTCGTCGCCGAGCTCGACGAGCGGGCCAACGCCCAGCACGCCCCGACCGTCGAGGGGGTCACCCTCGCCTCGCTGCACGCTGCGAAGGGGCTGGAGTGGGACGCGGTGTTCCTGGCCGGCCTGACCGAGGGCATCATGCCGATCACCTACGCCAAGACCGACGAGCAGATCGAGGAGGAGCGCCGACTCCTCTATGTCGGTGTGACCCGCGCACGGGTCCACCTCAGCCTCTCCTGGGCGCTGTCGCGAGCGCCGGGCGGCCGCGCGGGCCGTCGCCCCAGCCGCTTCCTCCAGGGGCTGGGCGGCTCCGCCGCCACCGGGGGCACGGGCGGCAAGGGCGGCGTCGAGCGGGGCGGCGGAGCCAAACGCAGGAGGCGCGGGCCCATCCGGTGCCGGGTGTGCGGGCGCACGCTCACCGACGCGGGCGAGATAAAGATGATGCGGTGTGAGGACTGCCCCTCCGACCTGGATGAGGCGCTGTATGAGCGGCTGCGGGAGTGGCGCATGGAGCAGGCCGAGCAACTCGGCCAGCCGGCGTACTGCGTCTTCACGGACAAGACGCTGATGGCCATCGCCGAGGCCGTGCCGGTCGACGAGTCCCAACTGGTCACGATCGCCGGAGTGGGGCGGCGCAAGCTGGACCGGTTCGGGGCGGATGTGCTGGCGTTGTGCGCGGGTGAGGAACCGGGGCGTGACCTGCCCGATGCCGGCCCCGATGACGGCCTCGCCGACCCCGTCGGCGGGAGCGCAGACGAATGAGACGAACTCGTCGAGAAAATAGTTTGCGCATGCCGCAGGAATCCCAATAGCCTTCCGAGCACGGAGGCAACGGGCTTCTCCGAGCCCTTGCTCCGTGTTGTACTGAAGAGCCCGACGGACTGGTCCGACCAGTCCCCCGAGACGCCGAGAGGAGGCGAGCCCAATGACCAGCATCACCAAACTGTCCGGTCGTGAGGTCGTCGCCTCCTGCCTGTCCGGCGTCTCCGTGCTTCGCTCCGTCTCCCTCCGGCCTGGCTCCCTGCAGAGCCTCCGGATGAGCTTCACCGGTCTTTCCGGTGCTGCCGAAGCACGTCGCGTCGAGCGCGGCATTGTCGCGGTCAATGAGCGACCGACCCAGGCACCGGCGGCAGTAGCAGCGGCACAGGCCTCGGCCTATGCCTTTGCGGCCAAGGGTGCCGACCTCCAGCAGAACTGGACCGATGGCGGTTTCGCCGGCGGTACGACCTCTGCGGCCGAGCACCACACGATGCGGGCCTTCCGCGGCCTTGAACCCTGGAGAGATCCAGCCTGATCGCCAGATCAGGTCGGCACCTTCCAGGGCCGCGGAACCCGAACCGGGATCCGCGGCCCTTTCCGTTGCCGGAGAACACAACGTTCGCCCCGGCAGCGGAACCGGAAGCCACCCGGTACCGACCACCCTCCCGGCCCACCAGGCCGGGCCCGACAGACGAGGAAGACACCAACCGTGCCCAGCCCAGCGCACGCCCCGTCCGTAACGCATGACCCCGCGATCCCCCCGCCCGGCCACTCGGAGGTCCCCTTGACTCAGCTGACCCAGCTCACCGTGCTCGACGACGAGATCGAGCGCCTGGGTGAGCTCATCCCCTGCCGCTCGTACGACCCCGAGGTCTTCTTCGCCGAGTCGCCCGCCGATGTCGAGTACGCCAAGTCGCTCTGTCAGACCTGCCCGCTGCGTGAGGCCTGCCTGGCGGGCGCCAAGGACCGTCGTGAGCCGTGGGGCGTCTGGGGTGGCGAGCTCTTCGTCCAGGGTGTCGTCGTGCCGCGGAAGCGGCCGCGTGGCCGCCCGCGCAAGAACCCGGTCGCGGCATGACCACCCTCGGAACGATCGACCGTCCGCATACGCACGAACCCCAGAAGCAGGTCCCGACGATGAAGCCGTCCGCCCACGAGCCGTCCGTCAGCGGCGCCCCTTACACCACCATCGGCGCGAAGGCTTCGCGCCAGAACAGGACACGAGAGATGCAACTCATCCCAGAAGCCCTGGCCCGTGCTCATATGCAAGCGCGGCTGCAGGAGGCCGAGTCCGAACGCAGGGCTCTGCGCGTGGCCGCCGCCCGTCGTATGCAGCGTCGTGCCGAGCGCGCCTCGCTGCGGGCCCGGCGCGCCCTGGCCATGGCCGTGATGCAGTAACCGCGGCAGCGTGCTGCGAAGGTGCGGGGCCGGTTCGCCGAACCGGCCCCGCGGTGCGTGGTGCCCTTCCTCTTGCTGTTCACGGGGATATCGTCGAAAAGGTGAACCAACACACTCATCACCTTGCTCAGCAAGGTGCCGAGAACGAGACCGTGACCTGCTTCCGCTGCGGGGCCCGCGTGGCAGGCCCTACCCCGCCGGTGACCTGGACCTGCTCTGTGGAGAACGGCGGCCGGCGCTACTTCTGCGAGCACTGTGCCCGGGACAACCTCCGCGCCATCGAAGGACGGCTCGACTCCTCCTGGTGGTGAACGCACGGCGGAGGACCCCACCGTTCCCCGCACGGCGGACCCACGGTGCTCCCGGCCGTGCGCTGGGGATGCTCCCACCCGGACGGAGACGGGGACCCCGGTGGATGGAGCGGGGTGGAGCGGGATGGAGCGGTGTGGATGGCTCGGGCCTGGGAGCTCCTCCCAGCACGGGCGAACGTCAGCTCGTGCTGTAGATCGCAAGACGTCGGTCCGACCTCGTACCGCGCCTGCTCGGGCGACTCGGCGACGGCCGCGAGGCGCGGTGCCAGGCCTCGCGAGCCGATCGCCCATTCTGTGAGAGCTCTAAGGCCCTGCCGCGGTCTCCTTCTTCTCGGTCGAGTCCACACCCGTCTCCTCGGCCTCGAAGCCGGGCACCCATGCGACGAGTTCGTCCCGCAGTCGGACCGTCGCGCCCAACTGGCACAGAACCCCGATGGTGCTCAGCGTCACCCGGTGTATCAGCAGATACGCCGGTGGCAGGTTCAGCTGCTTGCCCAACTGGTACGCGGGCGACCGGGGATCGGCGATCCGGGCGGCCTGGGTACGCATCCAGCTCCGAGTGAAGGTGAATTCCTCGACCCGGGCCGGTTCGATGATCGGCAGCAGATAGTCGAGCACCGCGTCCGGCTGCAGATCGATGGCAGGTTTGACGAAGCCCTCCTCGCAGAGCATCGCGTAGACCGCCTCGCCGTCCCCTTCCAGCGTCATCCGCAGCGAGGTGCCAATGGTCGGAGGCAACCCCTCCGGCAGCCGGTCGACCGTCCCGAAGTCCATCACGCCCAGCCGCCACTTCTCGGGCGGCCCGTCGGCCGCGTCACCGACCAGGAGACGGAAATTCCCGGGGTGGGGATCCGCGTGCAGCAGGCCTGTCCGTGCCGTGCCGGAGAAGAGGAAGCGGGCCAGCAGCTGTCCCGCCCTGTCCCGCTCCGCCTGTCCGCCGTGGGCTATGACCTCGGAGAGCGGTACACCGTCCATCCACTCCGTGATCAGGACCTGGTCGCTCTGGTGCACCACATCGGGCACCACCACATCCGGGTCGTCGGCGAACTCCTCCGCATGGGCCCGCTGTGCCTGGGCCTCCAAGGCGTAGTCGAGCTCCTCCGACACCCGGTCGCGCAGTTCGGCAATGAGCGGCTTGATGTCCATGCCCGGAATCAGCGGCCCCAGCATCCTGGCGAACCGGCCCAATTGAGTGAGATCCGACAGCAGGGCCTCGCCCGCGCCCGGATACTGCACCTTGACGGCCACTTCCCGCCCGTCATGCCACACCGCGCGGTGCACCTGCCCGATCGATGCCGCTGCCGAGGGCTTGTCCTCGAACTCCTCGAAAAGCTCGCGCCAGTTCTCGCCGAGCCGCTCCTCCAGAACCGAGTGCACCGTCCGCACCGGCATGGGAGGCGCCGCTTCCTGAAGCTTCGTCAGCGTTGCCCGGTACGGTCCCGCCACCTCCTCGGGCAGCGCGGACTCGAAGACCGACAGCGCCTGCCCGAACTTCATGGCACCGCCCTTGAGCTCACCGAGCACTCTGAACAGCTGGTCGGCGGTTCGCTGTTGCAGCTCACGGGCGACGATCTCCGCCGACCGCCCACCGATCCGCTTGCCCAGCCCCCAGGTCGCCCGGCCGGCGAATCCCAGTGGCAGCGCGGCCAACTTGGCGGTACGGGTGACCGCCTTGCGGGGAAGATCAGACATTCGCCCCTCCAACTCCACTGCACTCTCCCGTGGGGCTCCCCCAGGGGCCACGCCGCAGACCGTGGTACGCGCCCATTGTCCCGTGCGCCTGGGACACCGCGGTGAGGCCCACGCCACATCCGGCAACTTCATCTGCACTCGAGTCCGAGTCCCCACCGGAGTCCCAGCCCCAGGACGTGTCCGACCCGGCCTCGGACCCGGAGTTCGGCCCGGCCCCCGACCCGGCCCCCGACCGGCGCCCCACCCCGGCCCCCGACCGGCGCCCCGCCCCGGAGCTTGACCCGGCCTCGGGCCCCGGGTTCGACCAGGCCCCCGGCCGGGACCTGGAGCCGGGGTTCGACCCGGACCCGGCGCCGGTGGCCGATCCCGGCTCCGGCTCCGCATGCGAAGCGGAAACGGAGGCCGAACCCGAGGGAATCGCACCGCATCCGCAGCTCGGGTGCCGTGTGACCGGCCGCGGTTCCCACGTCAGATCCGGGAGCGCGAACTCCAGTCGCGCTCCGGTGCAGAGCGGAAGCCGCCCGTCGAGAAAGGTCAGCGCATAGGAGGCGGTGAGCCCCGCCACCATGGTCGCCAACGCGGTGTCGCAAGCCACGCCGCCCGACCCACTGCGCCCGGATCGCCACTGTGCAAGCATCCGCGGCCAGGCAGGCTCCCGTTCGGCCCGCTCCAAAGCCAGACACCTCGCGCAAGCCGAACCACCCGGCAGGACCAGGGGACCGACGACTCCTGTGCCTTCGATCACACCCGCGTACAGATGCGGTGTCCCGGACTCCATCAGTTCCTCGGCGGCGACGGGATCGGGTGCGTACGCCGCGAGCCCGTCGCGCGGGGCGATCACCACGAGCGCCGTAGCCGGCTCGCCCGCCCCGGCGGAGTCCGGTCGCCGAGGACGCGGGCCGGGAGCGCAGGCCCGCACAACGCGTTTCGTGGCCGCGCTCCGTCGTTCCCCGACGGACTCCGGAGGCACCCCGGACGGAGCGACATCCCACGGCTGGACACATCCGCCGTCCGTCACGTCCACCGCTCCCACTCCGGCAGCGGACAAGGCCGCCGCGACGGCCGCACCGACCCGGCCCGCACCCCGGACCCGCACCCGTACGGCTGCCCGTGCGGTCATACGCCGCACAGCGGCGCCCGGCTCGGGATGCACCACTGACAGCGAGGCCAGGTCGGGCCGCAGCCGGTCCCACGCGGCGCCGCGCTCCCACGCACGAGCTGCGGGGCCGCCGCCCGGGCCGGGCGCCGTCGGGTCGTCCAGCAGCCCTGCGGTGCAGAGCCGGTCCACCAACTCGTCCACCCGGCCCGCCGCCAGCCCCATCGCCGCGGCTTCCTTGCGCAGCAGTGGCAGGCCGCGGGTGCCGTCGAGCAGATCAAGAAAGCTGCCCGTCGCTGTGTCCACCGGGCCCAACACCACCGCGTGCGCGGCAGCCACTCCGAACTGCACGCTCTCCCGGTTCCGCCAGCCGCGCCGCAGCGCGGGCTTGAGCATCGGGTGCATGGCCATCCCCCCGTCGTCCGATCCGACCGGACCAGCATGCCCCCCGTCGGACGCTCGCCGCGGAAAGTTGTCCACAGGTGGTGGGCAATAGTCGTTCAAACCATGCACACGGCCGTGTGTATCCTCCCCAAACCGTTCCAGGGGCGGGACGTCGCCCACCTTCAGCGGGTAACGTCGGGGCGTGCCCGCCGACCCACTGCACCGCGCCGGAAGCGCGCAGCGCAGCCCCACCAGCCAGACTCTCATCGGCTCCGGGACAGGCGCGGTCGAGGTCCGCCGAAGTGCCCGGCGGCGCCGTACGGTCTCCGCCTACCGCGAGGGCGACCGCACCGTGGTCCTCATCCCGGCTCGTATGTCGGAGGCCGAGGAGCAGCGCTGGGTGACCGTCATGCTGGACAAGCTGGCGGCCCAGGAGAGCAAGCGCATGCTGAACGACAGCGAACTCGCCGAACGGGCCGAGCAGCTGTCCCTGCAGTATCTGGACGGCCGGGCCCGGCCCGCCACCGTTCGCTGGGTCACCAACCAGAACACCCGCTGGGGCTCGTGCACCCCCGCGGAGGGCAGCATCCGCCTGTCGCACCGCCTGCAGGGCATGCCCGGGTACGTCATCGACTACGTACTCGTCCACGAACTGGCGCATCTGCTGGTGCCGGGCCACGGACCGCGCTTCTGGGAGCTGCTGAAGGCGTATCCACGGACCGAACGGGCCCGCGGCTACCTCGAAGGCGTGGTCGCGGCCGACCGGCTGCCGCATCTGCCCGCGGCCCGCGACGCGTAGCCGAGCTGTGGCCTCACCGGGGATCGCCCGCTGTCCGTCTCAGCCGTTAGCCTGACGCAACGCATTGCACAGTTCGGATGGGGGACGGTCGTTACGCATGGCCAGGGAATTCCAACGGGGCCACAAGGCCAGGATCAGTGAACTGACAGCGGGGACAGATCTGTACGTCGGCGTACAGATATCGGGTCCAGGGCTGTCCTTCGACATCAGTTGCTTCGGCCTCGACGCCGAGGAGCGGCTGTCCGACGACCGCTACTTCATCTTCTTCAACCAGCCGAAGTCGCCCGAGGAATCGATCCAGCAGCTGGGAGCGCAGGCCGGCGACGCCGAGTCCTTCCGCGTCACGCTCGACCGCATCCCGGCGAACATCCACAAGCTCTCCTTCACCGCCACGCTCGACGGCGCGGGCCAGATGTCGCAGATCGGCCCCGGCTACATCCGGATCGTGGCAGGCGGTGAAGAGGTCGTCCGTTACTCCTTCACCGGCTCGGAATTCAGCACCGAGCGCGCCGTGATGCTCGGTGATTTCTATCTGAAGGACGTATGGCGGTTCGCGGCCGTCGGTCAGGGCTTCGACGGCGGGCTCGAGGCGCTGCTGAGGAACTTCGGTGGCGAGGTGCTCGAGGAGGAGCCCGCCGCTCAACAGCCCCCGGCGGCACCCGGCTTCGCGCCGCCGCAGAACGCCGCGCCCGCACCGGCGTTCGCCCCGCCGAGCGCGCCGACACCGGCTGCTCCTCAGGCTCAGGCCCCGACACCGGCTGCTCCTCAGGCTCAGACCCCGACACCGGCTGTTCCTCATGCCCAGGCCCCGACACCGGCTGGTCCCCAGGCTCAGTCACCGACGGCACCACAGGTCCAGGACCAGCCCCCGGCCGCACCCCAGCCGGCGCCCGACTTCGGTCCGCCGCAGGGCACCCCGCCGCCGGCCCCTACCGCGCCGCAGCAGATGCACGCGGCCCCCACCATCGCCGCGCCCCTCGCTCCCCCCGGCGGGCAGGCTCAGCCCGGCGGCCAGGCCCCGCCGGCCGGCCGGCCAGGTCAGTACCCCGCCCAGCAGCCCCAGTTCGGCGGGCCGCAGGGTCAGCCCGGCCCGTTCCCGGCCCAGCCCGGCCCGCACGGTCACCCAGGAGCCCCGGCCCCGGCCCCCGCTCCGTACGGCGGGCCCGCACAACCCGGCCCGTACGGTCAGCCGGGCCAGGCTCCCGGCGGACCGCAGCAGGGCATGCCGCCTGCGCCCGGCACGTCGGCGCCCGGCCTCGGCGCCGCACTCCAGAAGTACCGTGAGGCGCCCACCGGCCAGCGCTGGACCCTGCAGAACCAACAGCTCATCAGGATCGACCTCGGCGCCGACGGTCAGCCCGTCCTCGCCCGTCAGGGCAGCATGGTGCTGTACCAGGGCAAGGTCGACTTCAGCTACAAGGGCGCCGGTTTCCGCGGCCGGGTCGTCGGCAACGCCACCGGCCAGGAAATGCAGCTCATGCGCTGTACGGGCCGTGGCCAGGTGTTCTTCGCCGAGAACGGCTCGCACATTCACCCGGTCGAGCTCCAGGGCGACGCGATCTGCGTCTCGGCGGAGAACGTCCTCGCCTTCGACGAGTCGCTGCAGCACGAGGTGCGCCGCATCGAGGGCCATGGCATTCCCGGTGGCGCCCTGTTCACCATGCAGTTCCAGGGCACCGGCACCGTCGTGGTGAAGACCCAGGGTGTCCCGGTGGTCCTGCCGGTCACGCCGACGACCTTCGCCGACAGCAATGCCATCGTCGCCTGGTCCGCGGCATCACAGGTGATCATCTCCAGCCAGGTGAGCCTGCGCCGCAACGCCTATCCGGGACACAGCGGCGAGACCGTGAACCTCCAGTTCCGCGGGGCGCCCGGCAACTTCATCGTCGTCCAGCCCTACGAGGTCTGAAGGAGCCCGTCATGGACCAGCAACTGATCGCGGGCTACGCCCCGGCGCCGATGGCCGCCCGGATGGAGAACCACGGGCGCAGCATGCTCAAGGTCGCCATGCAGAGCGGCCAGGACCTCTTCGCGCGCACCGGCTCGATGGTCGCGTACGAGGGTTTCGTGCAGTACGAGCCCAATCCGCCCGCCGTGCGCCAGATGGCGTCCCAGTGGCTCACCGGCGAGGGTGCCCCGCTGATGAAGTGCACCGGCGACGGCCTGCTCTATCTCGCCGACTACGGCGCCGATGTCGTCTGCGTCAATCTCGACAACGAGTCGGTCTCCGTCAACGGCACCAATCTGCTCGCGTTCGACGCCCATCTCCAGTGGGGTGTCCAACGGGTGAAGGGCATGGCCAAGTTCGCGGGTCAGGGACTCTTCAACGTCGGTGTCTCCGGCACCGGATGGGTCGCCCTGACCTCCCGCGGAACCCCGATCGTCGTCGACTGCGGGCGGGGGGAGGACGAGACCTATGTGGACCCGGACGCGCTCGTCGCCTGGTCCAGCGGTCTGAAGATGAAGGGGAAGCGCAGCTTCAAGGCGTCGTCGATGATCGGGCGGGGCAGCGGCGAGGCCTACCAGATCGGTTTCTCCGGTCAGGGATTCGTCGTCGTCCAGCCCAGCGAGGACAGCACCGACCGGCTCCGGGCCCGGGGCTGAGGGGGAGCGAACACACCATGCAGAGTCCACTTTTCGGCTTCACCGAGACCGAGACGCAGGACCGTTACGCGCTGCAGAACCCACAGCTGCTGCGTGTCTCCCTCACCGGGCATGACGACGTCCTCGCCCGCAAGGGCACGATGGTCGCCTATCAGGGGCTGATGGAGTTCGACGCCGAGTACCGGACCTCGGGGCAGCAGCGCGCCCGCGCTCACACCGGCGAGGGCCTGGACCTGATGCGCTGCTCCGGGCAGGGCACCGTCTACTTCGCCAACCTCGCCCAGTACGTGCATGTGGTCGAGGTCGGGCGCGACGGGCTGACCGTCGACAGCAGTTACGTCCTGGCGCTCGACTCCACGCTGCACAGCGAGGTGATCGCTGTGGACAGCCAGTTCGGCATCTCGGGTTCCGGTAAGTACAACCTGCAGATCACCGGACACGGCAAGGTCGCGCTGATGACCTCGGGCCAGCCGCTGATGCTCCAGGTCACCCCGGACAAGTACGTCAACGCCGACGCCGACGCCATCGTCGCCTGGTCCAGCTCGCTGCGGGTCCAGATGCAAGCCCAGACGCACTCCTCCGGTGTCTTCCGGCGCCGGGGCAACACCGGTGAGGGCTGGGAGCTCAGCTTCCTCGGCCAGGGCTACGCGCTGGTCCAGCCCAGCGAGCTGATGCCGCCGCAGAACGCGGAGATCGGCCAGGGCCTGCGCGCCCAGTACGGCACGGGCGGGCAGGGTGCTCACGGCCAGAACCAGGGCAACGTCTGGACCAACCGCTAGCGACCCAGGCGAGGGCCGCGCCCGTACACCTGGGGGGGGGGACGGGCGCGGCCCGCTGTCGCCGTGCGGGGGACTCGTCGGCCAGGTCGGGGAGCTCGTCCTACAGGAGGGTGCGGGCGCGGTCCACGAGCTGTACGGGGGACTCGTCCGCCACCGTGGGCACTTCGTCCTACAGGAGGGTGCGGGCGCGGTCCACCAGCCGTACGACGGACTCGTCCGCCACCGCGGGAACCTCGTCGTACGCGAACCAGCGCAGATCCAGCGACTCGTCGCTGATCGCCGCCACCGCACCGCCCGGGGCGAGTGCCGCGTACTGCACATCCAGGTGCCAGGCGCACGGCGTCCGGTGCCGGTCCAGGCGCACGGGACCGCCGGGCAGCAACGTCAGTCCGGCGATGCCGGACTCCTCCGTGGCCTCACGCAGGGGCCGCACCCGCCAGGGTCGCGTCCTGTGGTTCACAGTGCCCGCCCATCTGCAGCCACATCCGCAGTTTGCGGTGCAGCGTCAGCAGGACGCGTGCGCCCTCCGGATCGATCACCAGCGCGCTCGCGGTGATATGTCCGGCGCGGCAGGCCTTCCACATCCCGTCCGGGTGGGTGGCCAGGTGGTCCAGATACGCCAGACGAAGCTCTTCCTGATCACCATGTGGTACGCCCGGGCGGTCACCATGGCGGCCGCCCGGATGGTCAGCCCTGGGAGGGGCCGACTTCCGCGGGTCAGCGTTCTTCAGGCTCCGGTTCTGCGGGCTTCCGTCGTCCCGGCTCCGGTTCTGCGGGCTTCCGTCGTCCCGGCGCGCGTTCTCCGGGTGCCCGTTCCTGAGGCCCCAGCTCTTCAATACATGCGCCGCGTCCTCGTGCAGGCTCACTTCTCGCTGTCGCCCTTGCTGCCCCGGCCGTTCGCGTCGCCCTCGTCCGCGTCGTCGCCCCGGCCCGGGCGACCGTCCTTGTCGAGCCTCGGCTTCTCCCCGCCGCCCGCGGCCTCACCGAGCATCTTGTCGAGCTCGGAGAAGTCCAGCTGCTCGCGGTGCACGAACCCGTCCGGATCGTCCAGGTCCTCCGCCGTCGGCAGCATGTCCGGGTGCGCCCACAGGCCGTCCCGGCCGTCCAGCCCGCGTGCGTCCGTCAGCGAGGCCCACAGCCGGGCAGCGTCTCTCAGGCGCCGGGGCCGCAGCTCCAGCCCGATCAGCGTGGCGAAGGTCTGCTCCGCCGGGCCGCCGCTCGCACGCCTCCGCCGCAGTGTCTCGCGCAGCCGGTCCGCCGACGGCAGATGCGGCGCGGCGGCGGCATGGACCACCGCGTCGACCCAGCCCTCGACGAGCGCCAGCGCCGTCTCCAGCCGCGCCAGGGCGGCCTTCTGCTCCGGGGTGTCCTCCGGCTGGAACATGCCCTGCTGCAGGGCCTCCTGAAGCTGCTCGGGGTGCGTCGGGTCCAGCTGGCCGACGGCGTCCTCCAGCTTCGCGGTGTCCACCTTGATGCCCCGGGCGTAGCCTTCGACCGCGCCGAAGAGGTGCGAGCGCAGCCACGGCACATGGGCGAAGAGGCGCTGATGCGCGGCCTCGCGCAGCGCCAGATACAGCCGCACCTCTTCCTGCGGCACGCCCAGGCCCTTGCCGAACACCTCGATGTTCACCGGCAGCAGCGCGGCCTTGCCCGCGGGCCCCAGCGGCAGTCCGATGTCGCTCGAGCCGACGACCTCGCCCGCCAGCATGCCCACGGCCTGCCCGATCTGGGTGCCGAACATGGCACCGCCCATGGAGCGCATCATCCCGAGCAGCGGGCCCGCCATGGCCTGCATCTCCTCGGGGAGCACATCGCCCATCGCGGCACCGACCCGCTCGGCGACCGGGTCCACCAGGTCCTTCCACACCGGGAGGGTCGCCTCGACCCACTCGGCGCGGCTCCACGCCACAGCGGCGCCCGAGCCGGAGGGCAGCGAGGTGACACCGTCCAGCCACAGGTCCGCGAGCCGTACCGCCTCCTCGACGGCCGCCCGCTCGCCCGGGCCGACGCTCGCGTCCTTGGTGCCCTCGGCGCCCTGAGCGACGGTCTGCCGTGCGATGTCCTTGGCCATGTCCCAGTTCACCGGGCCGCCCTCGTACGAGAGCATCTGTCCGAGCTGCTGGAAGGCCGCCCCCAGGTCGTTCGGGTTGAGCGAACCGAACATCGCGGCGAACGGGTTGTCCCCACCGCTGCCGCCGAGCGCACCGCCGAACCCGAACGGATTCGCGGGGCCCTGGTGGCCGCCCTGGCCCCCCTTCTTCTTGCCGTCGTCGCCGTCCTCCGGCTCCTCCGGCGGAAGGCCGAATCCGAATGGGTTGTCGCTCACGGGGTTCCTCGGCTCGTAGGGCCGCCGACCGGGGCCGACGGCGACTGCCCGACATCAACACCCAGCGTAGACACTCCGCACACCTCTAGGCTCGGTGCTTGGCTGCCTGAATGCCTGCGGCAGGATGGACGTCACCTGGTACGTACGCGTCACTCCGGTACGTACTGAAGACAACCGCTGGAGACGCCCGGTGAGTTCCCCAGATCCGAACGTTCGCGCAGCGCGAAACGATGGTTCGGCGCCCTCGCGGCGCCCTGTCGTCGCTGTCACCGGCGCCGCTCTCGGCATCGGCGCCCTGCTGACGCGGCGGCTCGCCGCGTCCGAGGAGATCAAGCAGGTCGTGGCCATCGACGAGCGCCGCGGTGATGTGTCCGAGGCGCAGTGGCATCTGCTCGATGTGCGGGATCCGGCCATCGCGGAGAAGTTGCGGGGCGCCGATGTCGTGGTGCATCTCGCGGTCGATCTCGATCTGGAGACCGACCCCGCCGCCCGTACCGCCTACAACGTACGCGGCGCCCAGACGGTGCTGACCGCGGCCGCGGCGGCCGGAGTGCACAGGGTCGTCCTGTGCACCTCGGCGATGGTCTACGGCGCCCTGCCCGACAACGACGTGCCGCTCGCCGAGGACGCGGAGCTGCGCGCCACCGCCGAGGCCACCGGGGTGGGCGACCTGCTGGAGATCGAGCGGCTCGGCCGCCGCGCGCCCCGGGCCCACCCCGGCCTCAATGTCACGGTGGTGCGGCCCGCCATCCTGGTCGGCGGTACGGACACCGCCCTCACCCGCTACTTCGAGTCCCCCCGCCTGCTGGTCGTCGCCGGGTCCCGCCCCACCTGGCAGTTCTGCCATGTCGAGGACCTGGTCAGCGCCCTGGAGTACGCGGCGCTGGAGAAGGTCGAGGGCGAGTTCGCGGTCGGCTGCGACGGCTGGCTGGAGCAGGAGGAGGTGGAGGAGCTGACCGGAATCCGGCGTATGGAGCTGCCGTCGTCCGTCGCGCTCGGGGCCGCCTCGCGCCTCCACCGCCTCGGCCTCACCCCCTCTCCGGCGGGCGACCTCGCCTACACCATGCATCCCTGGGTGGTCAGTGGCAGCCGGCTGCACGACGCCGGGTGGCGCCCGCAGTGGACGAACGAGGAAGTCCTCGGGGAGCTTCTGGAGGAGGTCGCCGGCCGGCATACGGTCGCGGGCCGCCGTCTGGGCCGCAAGGACGCGACGACGCTCGGCGCGGCCGGTGCGACGGTCGCCCTGGTCGGTACGGCGGCGCTGGTCAGAAGGGCCCGGAAGGCCCGCCGCAGGGGGTAGCCGCCGACCCCGCGCACAGCGGGGCAACTGTGGACATATTCTTCCGTGATACGGATTCCGTTATCCAGGCAGGTGCGACACGATGGACCACATGGCACGCACGGACGACCACCCCGGCGAGGCGGCGGCGCCCGACCCGATCCGCCTCCTCGCGATCCGCGAAACCCCGCTCTCCGTGGACGAGGTGTTCGCGGCCGTCGGGGACGACGCCGCCGGTGGTACGGCGCTGTTCGTCGGTACGGTGCGCGACCACGACGGCGGGGCCGAGGTCACCGCCCTCGGCTACTCCTGCCACCCGAGCGCCGAGGCGGAGATGCGTCGCCTGGCGGAGAAGATCGCCACGGACTTCCCGGTACGGGCCCTGGCCGCTGTCCACCGGGTGGGCGACCTCTCCGTGGGTGATCTTGCCGTGGTCGTGGCCGTCTCCTGTCCGCACCGCGACGAGGCTTTCACGGCCTGCCGCCGCCTGATCGACGACCTCAAGCGCGAGGTTCCGATCTGGAAGCACCAGAAATTCGCGGACGGAACGGAGGACTGGGTCGGCGCGTAGGGCTGTGACCGGGGAGGTTCGCCGACTCGCGGCGAGCGGCCGGCACCCGGGCCGGCCTCCGGCCGGTGAGGTGCCGCCGCACCGACCGCCACGAGCTCCGCGGCAAACGTTCTTCGGCACGGGCAACCACGGACGGCCTACTCCGTGTTGCGTAACCCGGCCCCTGCGGTGAGCGTTGATCTGGCGGAGGGTTAATCTGCTCATCGGTCAGTTGCGGTTGTGTATGGGGTCGGGAGGCCGGTATGGCGGCGCTCGCTTGGTTGCTGATTCCGGTCGTCGCGGCCCTCGTCGCCGCGGTGTGGGCCCGCTGGGCCGCGCGGAACCGCAAGATCGGTGATGTGGCCGAACTGGACGGCTACGCCCGCTTCCGTGAAGCGATGGAACGTTCCCGCTCCGCATCCGCTTCCGCTTCCGACGCGCCCTCGGGCTCCGACGCCGCTGCCTGACGACGCGGCTCAGGCTCCGTCCGCCGTCGGACGACTCGGGCTCCGGCGCCGTCGCCGTCGGACGACTCGGGCTCCGGCTCCGACGCGGGCCGACGACGGTCGTGCGCGCCCGGCCGTGCGTACGCGCCCGGTGAACGTGCCTGGAGGGGCGTACGAACCCGGGGCCGTGCGGACTCACCTGACCGCGTCCACAGGGCACGCGAGATGCCCCCTTGTGACCGGCCCCCGGGCCCTTGAGGATCCGGTATGGACCCGGCCCCAGGAGTGCGCTGTCGTGCGCGTCCCGTACTGTCGTTCCATGCCACGCCGCACCGCGACGATGCTCGCTTCGACTCTGATGCTGATCGCGCTGCTGTGCGCAGGGGTGCTGATCCCCGTGCCGTACTCGGAGATGTCCCCGGGACCCACGGTCAACACCCTCGGCGAGCACGGCGGGGAGCCGGTGCTGCAGGTCTCCGGTCGCACGACGTATCCGGCGACCGGCAATCTCAACATGACGACGGTCCGGGTGACCGGCGCCGACTACCGTATGAATCTTTTCGAGGCGGTCTACGGCTGGCTCTCGCACGACGACGCGGTGGTCCCGCACAGCACCCTGTACCCCGACGGGCAGACGGCGGAGCAGGCCACTCAGGAGAACGCCGAGGAGTTCAGCCAGTCCCAGGAGAGCGCCAAGGTGGCGGCCCTCAAGGAGCTGGACGTCCCGGTCACCGCGCGCGTGGTCGTGGCATCCGTCGTCAAGGGCAGCCCGGCGCAGGGCAGGCTGCACGCGGGCGATGTGATCAAGTCCGTGGACGGCAAGCGCGTCGAGGAGCCCGCGGACGTCGCGAAGCTCGTGACCGAGCACAAGCCGGGGGAGCGGGTCGAGTTCACCCTCGTCCCGGCCAAGGCTGCGGCCGCGGCGGAGAAGGCCGGCAAGCCGGAGCCGCGGACCACCCGGTCGGTCTCCGTCACCACCAAGAAGGCTCCCGACGACAGCCGGGCGATCGTCGGCATCCAGGCCGGCCCCGACCACACCTTCCCCTTCAAGATCGACATCAAGCTCGCCGACGTGGGCGGGCCGAGTGCCGGTCTGATGTTCGCGCTCGGGATCGTCGACAAGCTGACGCCCGGCGACCTGACCGGCGGCGCATTCGTGGCAGGCACCGGCACGATCGACGACAAGGGCAAGGTCGGCCCCATCGGCGGCATCCAGATGAAGACCGTGGGGGCGCGGAACAAGGGCGCCGAGTACTTCCTCACGCCCAAGGACAACTGCGCCACCGCGGCGAGGGACGTACCCGGCGGCCTCACTCTGGTGAAGGTCGACACCATAGGCGACGCCGTCAAGGCTCTGGAGGACATCCGCAAGGAGAACACGGCCGACCTGCCGCGGTGCACGACGGGCTGACCAGGCCCCGCGGCCGGCCGGACTCCGCGCCCCACCACGCTCCTCGGCGCACCGCTCAGCGCCTGACCAGGCTCCGCGCCCGACAGGGCTTCCGCCCGACCGCGCTCCCCGGCTGAGCCGCCGCCGCTCACGCGGAGGCGGCCCTCGCCGTCAGTCCGCTCGGCCGAGGATCACGGGTGTCACTCGGCGAACGTCGCGGCGAGGGCTTCCGCCAGCCCCGGCACCAGATCGGAGCCGGTGAGCACGTCGTTGGGCGCGTCCTTCTCGCGCAGCCGCAGTGCCGTCTCGCGCGTACCGTCCCGCAGTACGGCGACCGTCATCCGGACCTCCTGGCGGCCCGGCTGGCCGGCCACCCACTGCGCCAGCTCGGCCTCGTCCAGGCCTTCCGGTACGGACGCCTCGGCGGACGGCGGGAGCATCAGCCGCTCCACGGTCATGGCACATCCGGCCACGGCGTCGGGCCAGGCGATGGTGGCGAGGAACTCGTCGAGCGGAGCCCCGGCCGGCAGCTCGTCCTGTTCCACGGGCGTGAGGGAAGCGGCGTCCGCGCTGTCGTCGATACCGAGCTGGGCGGCGAGGCCCGGCTCCTGGGAGCGCAGCCGGTCGGTGTCGACAAGGGCGAAGAGCCGGGCGGGCTGGTCCCACCCGAGGCCGGAGGCGTACTCGTCGATCTCGAGTACGGCACGGGTCAGCGGACTGGCGGCCATGGGAGTGCTACCGGGGGTTTGGTTGGACATGCTCGATATCTTGCCCCCTTCGTGACCCGGAACGGGAACTGGGTAAAGCCTGAGTAAGTTGCATGAGTGGGCCCCTACTATCGCGGGGCCCGCTCATACGACAGCGAAACTTTCGAGGTGCGCACCTTGGCTTTCCAGATGCCGGACCGCGGCGGAGGCCCGACAGGGCCGCGGATCAGAGTCGCCCGACCTTCTCGGCGCGTCCGGACCCTGCTCATGACACTGGGCGTGCTGGCCGTGCTGGCCATGCTGTTCGTCATGTTCGCCGGGTTCTGGACGGACTGGCTCTGGTATCGCTCGGTTGATTACTCGTCGGTCTTCACCACCACTCTGTGGACCAAGATCGGCCTCTTCCTCGTCTTCGGCCTGCTCATGGCCGTGGCTGTCGGGGTCAACATCTGGCTGGCGCACCGGCTGCGCCCGCCGCTCAGCGCGATGTCGGTCGAGCAGCAGAGCCTCGACCGGTACCGGATGAGCATCGCCCCGTACAAGAAGTGGGTGCTGCTCGGGGTCACCGCTGTCGTGGGGCTGATCGCGGGCGCCTCCGCCTCCGGCCAGTGGCGCACCTGGCTGCTGTGGGTCAACGGGGTCCCGTTCGGTACCAAGGACGCGCAGTTCGACAAGGACGTGGCGTTCTACGCCTTCGACCTGCCCTGGTACCGCTTCCTGCTGGGCTTCGGCTTCGCCGCCGCGGTGCTGAGCCTGATCGCGGCCGCGCTGGTGCACTACCTCTACGGCGGTCTGCGGATCACCAGCCCGGGCGCGCGGGCCACCGGCGCCGCCACCGGCCATCTGTCGGTGCTGCTCGGCATCTTCGTCTCCCTCAAGGCCGTGGCCTACTGGCTCGACCGCTACGGCCTCGCCGTGAAGTCGAGCGACCTGAAGTCCACCAACGGCTGGACGGGCCTGCGGTATGTCGACGCCAACGCCTATCTGCCGGCGAAGACGATCCTCTTCTGCATCGCCGTCATCTGCGCCGTGCTCTTCTTCGCGACGCTCTGGCGGCGCACCTGGCAGCTGCCGGTCATCGGTTTCGGTCTGATGGTGCTGTCGGCGATCCTGATCGGCGGGCTGTACCCGGCGATCGTGCAGAAGTTCCAGGTCCAGCCGAACGAGCAGGCCAAGGAAGCGAAGTACATCCAGAAGAACATCGATGCCACGCGCAGGGCGTACGGCATCGACAATTCGAAGGTCGCGGACTACTCCGGCAAGGGCGACACCACGGACGACCGGAAGCTGCGCGCTGACGTGGACACCACGGCGAGCATGCGGCTGCTCGACCCGAACGTGGTCTCGCCGACCTTCCAGCAGCTCCAGCAGGTGCGCGGCTACTACGGCTTCCCGGCCACGCTCGACGTCGACCGCTACCCCGGCAAGAACGCCACGGAGCAGGACACCGTCATCGGTCTGCGCGAGCTGAACATCAACGGCATCCCCGAGCGCAACTGGATCAACGAGCACTTCAAGTACACCCATGGCTATGGCGCGGTGGCGGCGAAGGGCACGTCGGTGACGGCCGGCGGGGCACCGGACTTCACGGAGTCCGACCTGCCCACCAAGGGCAGCCTCGGCTCGTACCAGCAGCGGATCTACTACGGCGAGAAGACCTCGCAGTACTCGATCGTCGGCGGGCCGCAGAAGGAGCTCGACTACTCCGACGCCAGCGGCGAGAAGCTCTACAGCTACACCGGCAAGAGCGGCGTCAACCTGGCGAATCCGGTGAACCGCGCGGCGTACGCGGTGGCGTTCGGCGAGCCGCAGATCCTCTACTCCGGTGCGATCGGGGACGGTTCGCGGATCCTCTACAACCGCACGCCCAAGGAGCGGGTCGAGGCCGTCGCGCCCTGGTTGACCATCGACGGTGACGCGTATCCGGCGGTCGTGGACGGCCGGGTCCAGTGGATCGTCGACGCCTACACCACATCCAACGGCTACCCGTACTCCTCGCGTACGACGCTGGGTGACACGACGGCCGACTCGCTGACGAACGGCCAGCGTGCCGTGGTCGCCCAGCAGAACCAGGTCAACTACATCCGCAACTCGGTCAAGGCCACCGTCGACGCCTTCGACGGCAAGGTGAAGCTGTACGAGTGGGACACCAAGGACCCGGTCCTCAAGACCTGGAAGAAGGCGTTCCCGGGGACGGTGGAGCCGAGGAGCTCGATCGACCCGGACCTGATGCGTCATCTGCGGTACCCGCAGGACCTGTTCAAGGTGCAGCGCCAGTTGCTGACCCGCTACCACGTGACCAAGTCCGTGCAGTTCTACAGCGGCAGTGAGGTCTGGCAGGTGCCGGACGATCCGACGAACAAGTCGGGCAATGCCGTCCCGCCGTACTACCTCAGCATGCGGATGCCGGACCAGAAGGCGCAGTCGTTCTCACTGACGACCACCTTCACCCCGAAGGGGCGCGAGAACCTCGGTGCCTTCATGGCGGTGGACGCGGACGCCAAGAGTCCGGACTTCGGCAAGATCAGAATCCTGAAGCTGCCGTCCAACACCACGGTGTCCGGCCCGCAGCAGGTGCAGAGCAAGTTCAACTCCGAGACCGCCATCGCCAACGAGATCAACATCCTCAAGAGAGGTGACTCGGAGGTCGAGTACGGCAATCTGCTCACCGTCCCGCTCGACGGCGGCCTGCTCTATGCGGAGCCGGTCTATGTGCGCGGCGCCGGCACCAACTACCCGCTGCTGAAGAAGGTTCTGGTCTCCTACAACGACAAGACCGCCTTCCGGAACACGCTGGGTGAGGCGCTCGACGAGGTCTTCGGCAAGCAGGCGCCGGGCGAGACGACCAGGCCGCCGGCCGAGGGCACGCGTCCGCCGTCCGCCGATCCGACGGTGCGTGCGGCGCTCGACGACGCCCAAAAGGCCTTCGAGGCAGGGCAGAAGGCGCTTCAGGAGCAGGACTGGACCGCCTACGGTGAGGCTCAGGACGACCTCGAGGCAGCGCTGAAGCGGGCCGCCGACGCGGAGGCGAAGGCGGCCGATGAGAAGGCGGGTGACAAGAGCCCGAAGCAAGGCAGCTGATCAGGCACCACCCCGCCCGTGGTACGGTTGCCGCACAACGGCGCGGGGTGGAGCAGCTCGGTAGCTCGCTGGGCTCATAACCCAGAGGTCGCAGGTTCAAATCCTGTCCCCGCTACTGAAATCGAAGGGCCCGGAGTCAACTGACTCCGGGCCCTTCGCTTGTGTGGGGGACGTCCATGGGGCCGGCGTTTGGGAAGTAGCTGTGTCGGGAAGTCGACAAAACGCCGAAGTGACTTCATGGGCTGCGGTATACCAGGTGTACGCGGGTTGCAGGTGGTGCGACGATGGCCCTTATGGGGGACAAGGCAAAACTGTTGGAATCAGGCCGGTTTGCGGCCTCGCCCGAGGACGGGCAGGGTCCTGCTATGCCGACGGTCACTTCGAGCTGCAACGACACCACCACGCTCACCGCGGAGGCGGAGGAGGAGACCACCCGGCAGGGTCACGCCGCCGAGGGCGGGGACGCCGAATCGACGAGTGTCCTCGGCGCGCAGCTGCTGCGCCGCGGTGACCTCGACGGCGCCGAGCCGTATCTGCGTGCCGCCACCGCCGCGGGTGACCGGGCCGCGGCCAACAACCTCGGTGTCCTGCTGCACCAGCGCGGCTACGCGGACGAGGCGGCGGGCTGGTGGCGTATCGCCGCCGTCGCCGGTTCCGCCGCGGCCGCGCACGCCCTCGGCCGGCACTACCGGGAGCGCGGCGACGAGCCCGCCGCGGAGTACTGGCTGCGACAGTCCGCCGAGTCGGGCCATGCCCTCGGGGCCTACGCGCTCGCCGACCTGCGGGAACACCGCAGCGATGCCGGCGCCGAGCGCTGGTTCCGCGCCGCCGCCGAGCAGGGGCACCGCGAGGCCGCGTACCGGCTCGCCCGCATCCTGGACCAGCACCGCCCGGGCCGGGGCGGCTCGGACCCGTACGGCTCCGACAGGCACAGCCCGGGGCCGCCCGCTGCCACCCCCGACAAGCCGCCCTGTGACGGTGAGGACCCGCACACGGCGCCGACCGAGGCCGAACAGTGGTACCGGCAGGCCGCCGCCCGCGGCCACCGCCGTGCCGCCCTGCACCTGGGCACGCTGCTGGAGGAGCGCGGCGACATCCAGGAAGCCGGCCGCTGGTACCTCACCGCGGCCAAGGACGGTGAGCCGGCAGCCGCGTGCGCGCTCGGGTTCCTGCTGCGCGACGCCGGCGACACCGACAGCGCCGCGATCTGGTGGCGACGGGCCGCCCAGGACGGCGACGGCAACGCCGCCAACGCCCTGGGCGCGCTGCACGCCGACCGGGGCGAGCCGCAGACCGCCGAGCGCTGGTACCGCGCCGCGCTCGACGCCGGGGACAACAACGGTGCGTTCAACCTCGGGCTGCTCTGCGCCGAGCAGGGCCGCACCTCCCAGGCCGAGCAGTGGTACCGCCGCGCCGCCTACACCGGGCACCGCGAGGCGGCCAACGCTCTCGCCGTACTGCTGCTCCAGCGCGGCGACGCGGCCGGAGCGGAGCCGTGGTTCTCCAAGGCCGCGGAGGCGGGGAGCGTGGATGCCGCGTTCAACCTCGGCATCCTGCACGCGGGTCGTGACGAGGACCGGGCCGCGCGCCGGTGGTACGAGCGTGCCGCCGCGGCCGGACACACCGAGGCCGCGCTCCAGGCCGCCATAGGGCTCCTCCGTGACGGCGACGAGCGGACAGCGGAACGCCATCTGCGGTGCGCGGCGGGCGGCGGCAGCGCGGAGGCGGCGTTCCGGCTCGGCGCACTGCTGGAGCGACGGCAGCGCCCCGAGGAGGGGGACGGCGGGGCCACCGAATGCGAGGAGTGGTACGAGCGGGCGGCCGGGCAGGGCCACCGGCGGGCCCAGGTCCGCTGCGGGATGATCGCGTCGTTCCGCGGCGACGTGGTCGCCGCCGCGCGCTGGTACCGCACGGCCGCCGAGGCGGGCAGCCGCAACGGCGCGTTCAATCTCGGCCTGCTGCTCGCTCGCGAGGGCAGCGAGCCGGAGGCTGCGCTCTGGTGGGCCCGTGCGGCCGAGGCGGGCCACGGCCGGGCCGCGCTGCGCCTCGCGCTGCTGGCCGCCCGCCGCGGCGACCTCGCGGAGGGGCAGCGCTGGTGCTCGCGGGCGGTCGAGCTGGGCCCGGTGGAGGTCGCCGAGCGAGCGGCGCGACTGCGCGACGCGCTCCAGCAGGAGCTGACGGCGTGAGGTGCGCGCGGTATGGCGTCGACCGGTCCGGGGGCTGCGCCCGGGCCGGTCGGGTCACCGGATCGCGGAGTCCCCGGGCAGCCTCATGAGCGAACCGGCCGTCGGGGCGGGACAGCGGTGACAAGATCGCGCCCCGGAGACCGGAGGCGCCCTCCTCAAAGGATTTGCGCTGGTCGTCGGCGTGAGGTTAGAGTTGGGGCACACCGACGCGGGGTGGAGCAGCTCGGTAGCTCGCTGGGCTCATAACCCAGAGGTCGCAGGTTCAAATCCTGTCCCCGCTACGAAGGACGAAGGCCCGGATCCTCAGGATCCGGGCCTTCGTCATGCTCAGCCGCGGGTTCGTACCCGACCTCGGTGGGGGGTTCCCGTGCTCACCGCGCCTGGGCTCGCTGCGGGCTCCTGGGGAACGCGGGGGCAGCCGGGCGTTCACGAACACGCCGGGCCGGCCCTCCCAGGTCGTTCAGGGCTGCCGCCCGCTCAGGCGGAGGCGCAGGACGGACAGAGTCCGCGGTAGGTGACCTCGACATCCGAGACGGTGAAACCGAAGCGCTCGTCGGCCGGGAGGTCCGCGAGCGGATTGCCGCCGGGGTGGACATCGCGGACCGTGCCGCACTTGGCGCACACCAGGTGGTGGTGCGGGCGGTGCGCGTTCGGGTCGTACCGCATCGCCCGGCGGTCGGTGCTGACCTCGATCACCTCGCCGAGGGAGACCAGCTCGCCCAGCGTGTTGTAGACGGTCGCGCGCGAGATCTCGGGCAGCCGCTCCGCGGCACGTGCGTGCACCTCGTCCGCGGTCAGGTGGACGTGGTCGCCATCGAGAACCTCGGCCACGACCCGCCGCTGCGCGGTCAGGCGCCAGCCGCGTCCTCGAAGTCGTTCCAGCAGGTCACTCATGACAATCAGCCTAACAGCGAGGGGGCAGTGCCCCGAACGGGTACGGTCTTCGGCATCATCTTGACGTAGACATTGTCTAATGTAGGATCGGTTCGGTATTTGCCAAGCGACAGACGATACGCAGGAGGCGCACGTGACGGTGCAGGGCGAGGCAGCCAAGTCGACGGGACCGCTGACGACGGAGTCCGGCGCTCCGGTCGCGGACAACCAGAACAGCGAGACTGCGGGCACCGGCGGCCCGGTCCTGGTCCAGGACCAGCACCTGCTGGAGAAGCTCGCGCACTTCAACCGCGAGCGGATCCCGGAGCGGGTGGTGCACGCCCGCGGCGCCGGTGCGTACGGCACGTTCACGGTCACCGCCGACGTGACCCAGTACACCCGGGCGAAGTTCCTCTCCCAGGTGGGCAAGCAGACCGAGACCTTCCTGCGCTTCTCCACGGTCGCGGGGAACCTCGGCTCGGCCGACGCGGTGCGTGACCCCCGCGGCTTCGCGCTGAAGTTCTACACCGAGGACGGCAACTACGACCTCGTCGGCAACAACACCCCGGTGTTCTTCATCAAGGACGCCATCAAGTTCCCCGACTTCATCCACACGCAGAAGCGCGATCCGTACACCGGCTCGCAGGAGGCGGACAACGTCTGGGACTTCTGGGGACTGTCGCCGGAGTCGACCCACCAGGTGACCTGGCTGTTCGGTGACCGCGGCATTCCGGCGTCCTACCGCCACCTGGACGGCTTCGGCTCGCACACCTTCCAGTGGAACAACGAGGCCGGCGAGGTCTTCTGGGTCAAGTACCACTTCAAGACCGACCAGGGCATCAAGAACCTCACGCAGGACGAGGCCAACAAGCTCGCCGGTGAGGACCCGGACAGCCACCAGCGCGATCTGCGCGAGGCCATCGAGCGCGGTGACTTCCCGAGCTGGACCGTATACGTCCAGATCATGCCGGCGGCCGACGCGGCCACGTACCGCTTCAACCCGTTGGACCTCACCAAGGTGTGGCCCCATGCGGACTACCCGCGGATCGAGATCGGCAAGCTGCAGCTCAACCGGAACCCGGAGAACGTCTTCGCCGAGGTCGAGCAGTCGATCTTCTCTCCGGCGCACTTCGTGCCGGGTATCGGCCCGTCCCCGGACAAGATGCTCCAGGGCCGCCTCTTCGGTTACGGCGACGCGCACCGCTACCGCGTCGGTATCAACGCCGACCACCTTCCGGTGAACCGTCCGCACGCCGCCGAGGCGCGCACCCACGGCCGTGACGGCGTGCTCTACGACGGCCGCCACGGCCGTGCCAAGAACTACGAGCCGAACAGCTTCGGCGGACCGGTCCAGACCGACAGGCCGCTGTGGCAGCCGACCGCCGTGAACGGCTGCACCGGCAACGACGAGGCGCCCGTACACGCCGAGGACAACGACTTCGTCCAGGCGGGCAACCTCTACCGTCTGATGTCCGAGCCGGAGAAGGAGCGGCTGATCGCCAACCTCTCGGGCTTCATCGCCAAGGTGTCGCGCGAGGACATCATCGAGCGAGCGATCAACAACTTCCGCCAGGCGGACCCGGACTACGGCAAGCGGCTGGAGGCCGCGGTCCAGGCCCTGCGCGGCTGACCGGACGCTCGTCGTGACCAGGGGCCGGATCCGGGAAAGGATCCGGCCCCTGGTGTGCCTGGTGCCTCGTTTCGTGCCCGGCGTTCCCGCGTTCCCGCGTTCCGGAGGGTCCGCGTTCCGGCTTTCCGTGGTGCCGCCGCGCCGCGTCAGCCGGCGAGCGCTCGCGACGCCTCCCGGCGCTCCGGGACCCAGCAGCGGATGATGTCGCGGACCGACACCAACCCGACCGGCTCGAGATCGTCGAGCACGATCAGATGCCGGAAGCCACCGCGCGCCATGGCCTCCGCGGCCTCCTGCAGGGTCCATCCGGGTGCGGCGAAGACGACGTCGGTCGTGGTGTGGGCGTGGGCCTTCTCGTTGTCCGGGTCCTGGTCGGCGCCCAGGGAGTTGAGTATGTCGCGCTCGGTGATGATGCCGATCCCGCTGTCCCCCGGGTCGAGGACGACAGCGGCACCGACCCTTCGCGCGGACATCAGCCGCGCGGCCTGGCGGAGCGTATGCGTGGGTCCGATGGTGAGAACCACCGAGCTCATGGCGTCACGGACGAGCATGGAATGGGGCCACCTCCTTTGTGAATCCCCCTTGGGAATGTATTCACAAGTTCACAAGCCTGGGGATTCTCATGTTCACATGGCCCTCAGGGCCCAGCAAGGGGGCGGTGGCCGCAGAAATGGGGCGTGTGGCGCGTTGCGGCGCTCAGTAGCGCTGGTTCAGATACCCCAGAAGATCATTGTGGAGCAGCCCGTTGGACGCCGCGGCGTTCGCACCGCCCGGGCCCGGTACGCCGTCGAGGCTGGTGAACCGGCCGCCTGCCTCCTGGACGATGATCGCGTTGGCCGCCATGTCCCACAGTGAGAGTTCCGGCTCCGCGCACATGTCCACCGACCCCTCGGCGACCATCATGTACGGCCAGAAGTCGCCGTAGCCCCGGGTCCGCCAGCAGTCCCGGCTCAGGTCCAGGAATCCGTCGAGCCGGCCCTGGTCCTCCCAGCCGCTCAGTGACGAGTACGCGAACGAGGCGTCCGAGATCTTTCCGACCTGCGAGACATGGAGCCGGGTCGCGGAGGACAGGCTGCGGCCGGTGTACGCGCCCGCGCCCGCGGCCGCCCACCAGCGGCGGCCCAGCGCGGGGGCCGACACGACTCCGACGACCGGCTGGTAGCCGCCCTCGCCCTGCACCATCAGCGCGATCAGCGTGGCCCAGACCGGAACCCCGCGGACGTAGTTCTTGGTGCCGTCGATCGGGTCGATGATCCATCGGCGCGGGCCGCTGCCCTCGCTGCCGTACTCCTCGCCGAGGACGGCGTCGCGCGGCCGGGCGCGCTGCAGCGAGGAACGGATCAGCTCCTCGGCCGCCTTGTCGGCCTCGCTCACCGGAGTCATGTCGGGTTTGGTCTCGACCTTGAGGTCGAGAGCCTTGAACCGCTCCATGGTCGCGGCGTCCGCGGAGTCCGCCAGCACGTGGGCCAGACGCAGATCATCGTGATAGTCGGGCATGAGCGAACAGTATCGACAGGTCAACGGACCGGCCACATGAGCATCCCCGTACGGGTGCAGTCGTGCGCCGTCAGAGCCCTTGACACTCCGGGACGACGCGTCAATTCTGTGCGAACGTCAGCAGTGCGAGCCGCAGTGCCGGGGAGGCGACGATGCCCACTGCGCGTGAATCCTTGCTGGACGCCGCGTTCGTGGCGCTCAGGGGCCGGCCGTGGTCCGCAGTGCGGATGGTCGATGTCGCGGCTGCCGCCGGGGTGTCCCGGCAGACCCTCTACAACGAGTTCGGCAGCAAGGACGGGCTGGCGCGGGCCCTGGTGCGGCGGGAGGCCGACGCCTATCTCGCCGGTGTGGACGGCGCTCTGGGCGACCCCGCGGAGACGGCGGAGGGCGAGGACTCCGGCCTCCGGCTCGCCGCGGTGGCCGACTGGACCGTACGCAGCGCCCGGACGAATCCCCTGGTACGGGCCGTGCTGACGGGTTTCTGGGGCGAGCGGTTGCCGACACCCGTACGGGTCGTCGGGGCGCTGCCGTCCTCCCCGTACGTCCCGGCGCAGCGGCGCGCGGATGCCGCGCTGCCGTCTCCGGTCGAGCTGCTGGGACAGGTCCGCGACCGTGCGCTGGCGGCCCTGGAGAGCAACCGTCCGAAGGAGGAGGCGGAGCGGTTGGCACGGGAGTGCGAGGTCGCCGTTCGACTGGCGCTGTCCTATGTGGTGGCTCCCGCCGGGGCGGAGGATCCGGCGAAGCTGATACGGGGCTGTCTTCCCGCCGTCCCGGTACGGAGCGGTTCCTCGCCGGTGGGGGAGTGACCGGGGCGCCCGGGCGGACCCGCGGTGCGAGGCTCGGTGCCGGCTGACGATCGATCGACGTGTTGACCGCTCTCCGCTCGTCCCCCCTCTTCACCGCTCTCCGTCGTGCCCCTCGAAGGAGCCCCTCTCGAGGGGACGGCCGGATTCAGTGGGCGGCGCCGGAGAGCTGGAGGCCGATGACGCCGACGATCACCAGGGTGATCGAGACGATCTTCAGTGTGGAGACCAGATCGCCGAGGAAGATCATGCCGTAGAGGGCGGTGCCGGCGGCGCCGATGCCCGTCCAGACCGCGTACGCCGGGCCCACGTCAAGCTTCCGGAGGGCCAGGGTCAGCAGCCCGAAACTTCCGAGGGCAAAGGCGCAGAAGGCCACGGTCGGCCAGAGGCGGGTGAAGCCGTGCGAGAGTTTGAGGCACACGGCGAAACCTGTCTCCAGCAACCCGGCCACCACGACCAGCAGCCACGCCATGTGTGCGCCTCCCGCGTCGGTGACCGCTTCGCCTGCCTTGGTTGACTTGGTGCGATTATGCACTTACCTCGGGCAACGGCCTCCAAACGTCTATGGATCAGTCGCCTTCGCGTCGTTCCCGCGTCGCGAGGAGCCGCCGCAGCGAATACAGCCGTGCCCGATCCGCATGTCCGTCGGCGACCCACTCGTCCAGGGCGCAGTCCTTCTCGTCGTGGCTGCAGGCGCGCGGGCAGCCCTCCGTGCCCGGTACGAGGTCGGGGAAGGCGTGGATGACCCGCGACGGATCGATGTGGTGGAGTCCGAAGGACCGTAGGCCCGGGGTGTCGATGACCCAGCCGTTTCTCTCACCGGTGGCCGTGTCGCCGGCGAGGGGCAGCGCCAGCGCGGACGTCGTGGTGTGACGGCCGCGCCCGGTCACCGCGTTGACCAGGCCGGTGGCCCGCTGGCGGTCCGGGACCAGTGCGTTGACCAGGGTGGTCTTCCCCACCCCGGAGTGTCCGACGAAGGCGGTGATCCGGTTCGCCAGCCGGCCCCGGACCAGCTCCGCGGCGACGCCGTCGGCCAGCTCCTCGCGGCTGGTCACCACGTACGGCACACCCAGCGGCTCGTACGTCTCCAGCAGCGGACCGGGGGACGCCAGATCGGACTTGGTCAGCACCAGCAGCGGATCGAGGCCCGCGTCGTACGCCGCGACCAGACAGCGGTCGATCAGCCGTGGCCGGGGCTCGGGGTCGGCCAGCGCCGTGACGATGGCGAGCTGGTCGGCGTTGGCGACGACCACCCGCTCGTACGGATCGTCGTCATCCGCCGTCCGCCGCAGCACGGAGGAGCGCTCCTCGACCCGGACGATCCGGGCGAGGGTGTCCTTGTCGCCCGACAGATCGCCGACGATGCCCACCCGGTCCCCGACCACCACGCCCTTACGGCCCAGCTCACGGGCCTTCATCGCGGTGATGGTGCGACCATCGACCAGGCAGGTCAGCCGGCCGCGGTCGATGGTCAGGACGAAGCCCTCGGCCGCGTCCTCGTGCTTGGGGCGGATGTTCGTACGCGGCCGGTTGCCGCGGCGGTTCGGCCGGACCCGTACGTCGTCCTCGTCGGTGTGCTTGCCGTAGCGGCGCATCGCGGGGACGCCCTCAGGCTCTCCGCGCGGCTGCCGCTGCCCCGGAAGAGATCCCGAGCATCCCCGACCACAGGTCCGGGAAGTCGGGCAGTGTCTTCGCGGTGGTCGCGACGTTCTCCACCTGCACGCCCTCGACGGCGAGACCGATGACCGCCGCGGCGGTGGCCAGACGGTGGTCGTCGTAGGTGTGGAAGATCCCGCCGTGCAACGGCCGCGGCCGGATGCGCAGACCGTCCTCGGTCTCGGTGACGTCGCCGCCCAGCTCGTTGATCTCCTTGGTGAGCGCGGCCAGCCGGTCGGTCTCGTGGAGGCGCAGATGCGCGACACCGCGCAGGACGGACTCGGAGTCGGCCAGGGCCGCGACCGCGGCGATGCCGGGGGTCAGCTCACCGACGTCGCTCAGGTCCACATCGATGCCGTGGACGCGGCCCGTGCCGGTGAACGTCAGCCCCCTGTCGGTGAGTTCGCAGGAACCCCCCATTTCGGTGAAGATGTCGCGCAGCGCGTCGCCGGGCTGGGTGGTGCGCTCCGGCCAGTCCGGGATGGTGACCCGGCCGCCGGTGACCAGGGCGGCGGCGAGGAACGGCTGGGCGTTCGAGAGGTCGGGCTCCACGACCAGGTCCCGGCCGAGCAGGGCGCTCGGTGCGACCCGCCAGACGTTGGGCTCGCCGCCCGCCTCGGGGGTGTCCACGGGGGCGCCCGCGGTCCGCAGCATGTCGACGGTCATCCGGATATGGGGCAGGGACGGCAGGGCGTTGCCCACGTGCCGTACCTCCACGCCCTGGTTGAAGCGGGGGGCCGAGAGCAGCAGGGCGCTGACGAACTGCGAGGAGGAGGACGCGTCGATCTCGACAGGGCCGCCGTCCAGCGCCCCGCCCCCGTGCACGGTCAGCGGCAGGGCGCCGCGCCCGTCGTCGTCGATCCGGGCACCCAGCGTCCGCAGGGCGTCGATCACGCCGTTCAGCGGGCGCTCGTACGAACGCGGGTCCCCGTCGAAGCGGATGGGGCCGTCGGCCAGCGCCGCGACCGGCGGCAGGAAGCGCATCACCGTGCCGGCGTTGCCGACATCGACGGTGGCGGGGCCGTGCAGTCCCGCGGGGATGACGCGCCAGGCCTCGCCGCCGTCGGCGCCCGCGCCCGCCCCGGACGTGGTGCTGGACACCGTCTCCTCGATACCGACGCCCATCGAGCGCAGCGCCTCCGCCATCAGGAGGGTGTCACGTGAGCGCAGCGGGCGGCGCAGCCAGCCCGGTTCCGCGGAGAGCGCGGCCAGGACCAGGCCGCGGTTGGTGACCGATTTCGATCCGGGCACGGTGACGGTCGCGTCGACGGGGCCGGACGCGAGCGGGGCGGGCCAGAGGGCAGTGAGCGCGGGGTTACCGGTCATGGCCCTCACTTTAGTGGCTCGACTCGAGCACCGATCTTGATCAAAAGCGGAGAAACCCAGCCGAAATACAGCAGTGGTAGGGGATCGCCGAGCCACGACGTCGTAGAACCGCGGAGCGCGGGCGCGCGAGCCGCGGAATGGTGCGGCCACGGAGTGTCACAGCCCGAGGAGCCAGCGCCCGCCGCCGACCAGGGAGGACAGGGCCACGGCGTGGAAGAGGAAGAGCCAGAGCCCGGGCGGTGCGTTCGTCAGCCTCGCCAGCTGGTCAGCGTCCGAGTCCGGGGCTCCGCCCCTCCGGCGTTTGCCCTGGAGTTCGAAGACGGGGCGGACGCCTCCGAAGAGCAGGAACCACACCACGACGTAGGCGAAAGCGGCCTGAACGGCGGGTTCCGTCAGCCAGGAGACAAGGAAGAAGGCGGCGACGGCGACGACGACGGTCAGTACGCCGTAGGCGTTGCGGATCATCACCAGCATGGCGGCGAGCAGGGCGATGGCACCCCACAGAAGAGCGGTGATGTGCCCGGAGACCAGCAGCCACGCACCGCCGAGGCCGATGAGGGAGGGTGCGGTGTAGCCGGCGGCCGCCGTGAGGATCATGCCGATTCCGGTGGGCTTGCCGCGGGAGACGGTCAGCCCGGAGGTGTCCGAATGCAGCCGTATGCCGTCCAGTCGGCGGCCGCTGAGCAGGGCTATGAGGCCATGGCCGCCTTCGTGGGCGATCGTCACGGCGTTGCGGGAGAGCCGCCAGGCGGCGTGCGGTGCCACCGCCGCGAGGGCGACGACCGCTGTCACGGCCACCAGCCAGACAGGCGGATCCGGCTGGGAACCCACGACGCGATCCCACAGATCGCCGAGCGCTGTGCTGTTCATGAACGGGCGGCTCCCTTGTCGGAAGGTACGGGCGTCGTGGCAGTGTGGCACTTATGTGCGGTCGATATTCAGCGAGCCGGAAGCCAGAGGATCTCGTCGGGATGTTCGACGTCGCGAAGTGGGATCCCAAGGAGACCCTCGCGCCCGACTGGAACGTCGCACCGACCAAGGACGTGTACGCGGTGCTGGAGCGGCCGGACAAGGAGTCGGACAGCCCGGATCCGGTGCGCCAGCTGAGGTCCCTGCGCTGGGGGCTCGTACCGTCCTGGTCCAAGTCCCCCGAGACGGGGGTGAAGATGATCAACGCCCGTGCGGAGACGCTGCACGAGAAGCCGTCCTTCCGGCAGGCCTTCATGTCCCGTCGGTGCCTGCTGCCCGCGGACGGCTACTACGAGTGGGTCACCGGCTCCGCCGAGCGCAGTCTGGAGGAGCAGGGGAAGCGGAAGCGCTCGCGCAAGCAGCCGTACTTCGTGACTCCGGCCGACGGCTCGGTGATGGCCATGGCGGGGTTGTACGAGTTCTGGCGGGACCGCTCGCTGCCCGGTGACCATCCACGGGGGTGGTGGGTGACCTGCTCGGTCGTCACGACCGAGGCGGAGACCACACCGCTGCCCGGGGCCTCCGGCGGCGGTCCCCGCTCGCTCGCGGAGATCCATCCTCGTATGCCGCTGGCGCTGCCCGAGGACCGCTGGGCGGCATGGCTCGACCCGTCGCGCACGGACCCGGACGACCTGCGCTCACTGCTCGCCCCGCCGCCGGCCGGGATGGTGCGGGCGTATCCGGTCTCGACGGAGGTCAGCAACGTCCAGAACAACGGTCCGGAGCTGCTGGCCGAACTCGCCGCCCCCGAGGAGGAAACCCTCTTCTGAGAGCCCCCGGGCCGCGCCCTGCACGGCAGGTCGTGCATGTCATGTCCCGCACGGCCCCCTTCATGCCATGTCGCGCACGTCCTTCACGTGCATGACGTGCCCTACACGTCAGGATGGTCGGGTGATGGAGACCGAGATCGTTCCCACTCCCGCGGGTGACGCCCGCATCACCTGGCACCGGGCGTCGAGGAAGCCCCGCCTCGCCCTGGCCCTGAGCCACGGCGCCGGTGGCGGCATCGAGGCCCGGGACCTCCAGGCGCTCGCCGCCGAGCTGCCCGGCGGCGGCGTCACCGTCGCTCTCGTCGAGCAGCCCTGGCGGGTCGCCGGCAAGAGACTCGCCCCCGCGCCGAAGACCCTCGACACCGCCTGGACCGCGCTGTGGCCCGCGCTGGAGAAGCCGGGGCTCCCGGTCGTCGCGGGCGGCCGCAGCGCCGGGGCGCGCGTCGCCTGCCGTACGGCGCGCGGTCTCGGTGCGAGCGCCGTCCTGGCGTTGTCCTTCCCTCTCCACCCGCCCGGCCGCCCGGAGAAGTCCCGCGCCGAGGAGCTGACGGGCGCCGGGGTGCCCACCCTGGTCGTCCAGGGCGGGCGCGATCCCTTCGGCCGCCCGGAGGAGTTCCCGGCGGGCCCGGAAATCGTCGAGGTGCCGTACGCGGACCACGGCTTCGCCGTACCGAAGAAGGCCGGGCCGACGCAGGACGAGACGCTGGGCATCATCACCGGCGCGGTCGCCGCATGGCTGGACCGCATCCCAGGCTGACCCCTCCATGAACCGCGGCCGTGAACCGCGGCGGGACTCCGGGCCGCCGCGCGGCGGAGCGTCCGCTTCCGCGGTCGGGAATGCGCCATGGTCCGCCCGCGTTGTGCGGGGTGTCCGTAGACACAGCACTCGCACGAGGAGAGGGAGTCCGCCGCATGGGTTCGATCCAATGCCCGCCCCGTCCGCAGACCGCCGGCACCGAGTGGTCCCGGACCGTGGTGGCACAGCCCGCTCCGCGCGAGGCGGCGGGCGGAGCGGATCGTCGTCTATTCTCCGATTCGAGCGGGTCCACAACCGGCCCCGCCACGGCGTTGGAGGAGGTGGGTCCGGTCACTGGGACCGACGCAGGGACCGACGACGGCCAGGCACAGGAGACCGCGGCCGAGCGCAATGCGCGCTTCGAGCGGGATGCCCTCGGCTTCCTTGACCAGATGTACTCCGCCGCACTGCGTATGACGCGCAATCCGGCGGACGCCGAGGACCTCGTGCAGGAGACGTATGCCAAGGCGTACGGCTCGTTCCATCAGTTCCGCGAGGGCACCAATCTGAAGGCGTGGCTCTACCGCATCCTCACGAACACCTTCATCAACTCCTACCGCAAGAAGCAGCGTGAGCCGCAGCGCAGCGCTGCCGAGGAGATCGAGGACTGGCAGCTGGCCCGCGCCGAGTCGCATATGTCGACCGGGCTGCGCTCCGCCGAGTCGCAGGCGCTCGACCACCTGCCCGACTCGGATGTGAAGGCGGCGCTGCAGGCGATCCCCGAGGAGTTCCGCATCGCGGTCTATCTCGCGGACGTCGAGGGGTTTGCGTACAAGGAGATCGCGGACATCATGGCTACACCCATCGGCACGGTGATGTCGCGGCTGCACCGCGGCCGCCGCCAGCTGCGCGGTCTGCTGGAGGACTACGCCCGTGAGCGCGGCCTGGTTCCCGCGGGAGCCGGCGCCGCGGCGGACGATCGGAAAGGCTCGGGATCATGAGCTGCGGACAGCCGCACGAGACGGACTGCTCAGAGGTCCTCGACCACCTGTATGAGTTCCTCGACCACGAGATGCCCGAGGGCGAGTGCGCCAAGTTCGAGGTGCACATCGACGAGTGCTCGCCGTGCCTCGAGAAGTACGGCCTCGAGCAGGCCGTGAAGAAGCTGGTGAAGCGCTGCTGCGGCCATGACGACGTGCCCGCGGACCTCCGTTCGAAGGTCATGGGCAGGATCGAGCTGATCCGGGCCGGTGAGGCCGTGCCCGAGCAGACCGTGATGGAACAGGCGGTGGCCGACCAGCAGGCCGCGCAGTCCGAAGCCGGAACCTCCGCGGCGTCCGCCCGCGCCGCCGACTCGGCCTGACCGCGACCGGTCGGCTCCACGGGCCATGGCCGGGGCCTGCTGTCACCCGAAGGTGCGAATCCGGCCCCCCCGGACGGCCTAATACGCCGATGCGCCTGTCCCCGGACGGGCGCGGGCTTATTCTCCCCATCCTGACGCGCACACGAAGTTCGAGCGCACGGGAACCATGGGGAGGAGCGCCATGCGAGCTGTGCCGCCGGGGGCGCGCGCGTATGTACTGTGCGCCGTGTTCGCCGCAGTGGTGTGCGCCGGGCCCGCCTTACGCCCCGGCGCCGGCACCCGGTGGGGCGCCGTCGCCCTCCTGGCCCTCCTCTACGCCGCATCCGAACAGCTGACCCGGTGCCCGTTCCTGGGGCGCCGGGCCCCCTCCGGGACGGGCTCCTTCGTCCCCGTGCTGCTCGCGGGGGCCTTTCTGCTGCCGCCCGCAGCCGCCGCCCTCGTCGCCGTACCCGGCGCGCTCATCGGCCGTGTCGAACAGCAGCCGGTCCGGCTGCGCCGCGTGTGGCGCGCCGCCCAGCTGGCGCTGGCGTCGTGCGCCGCGGCCTACGCCTTCGGCGGCGGGAACCTCATCGAGGACGGCCGGGCCGCCGTCTCCGCCGCGGACTTCCCCTACGCGCTGCTGCCCGCGGCCGCCGCCGCCCTCACCTTCTGCCTGGTCGTCGCCCTCCTCGACGGAGGCATCCTGGTCACTGCCGAGCGCTGCCCACCCCGTACCGCCTGGCGCGGACTGCTGCTGTGCTCGCCGGCGCCGCATCTGGTGCACGGGCTGGCCGGTCTGATGATGGCCGTCCTCTGGCGCAGTCCGTACGGGCCGGTCACGGCCCTGCTCGTGCTCCTGCCCATGTACATCTCCTGCTGGGTCTTCGCGCAGTACCACCGCGAGCGCGCGGCCCACCACGCCACCATCCGCGCCCTGGTCCAGGCCGTCGACATCAAGGACCGCTATACCCGGGGCCACAGCGAGCGCGTCGGCCGCGCCTCCGTGATGATCGCGCGGGAACTCGGCATGGACGGGGACCGCCTGGAAGCGCTGCGCTTCGCGGGGATACTCCACGACGTCGGCAAGCTCGGTGTCCCCACGAGGCTGCTGCGCAAGGACGGGCCGCTCACCCCCGAGGAGCGCCGGGTCATCGAGCTGCACCCCGAGTACGGGCACGAGATGGTGCGGGGCATCGGCTTCCTGGGGGAGGCGCGATCGGCGATTCTGCACCACCATGAGCGGCTGGACGGGCGCGGCTACCCCTATGGACTCTCCGGGCGGCAGATCCCGGAGTTCGCGAGGGTGGTGGCGGTCGCGGACGCGTTCGACGCGATGACGTCCACGCGGTCCTATCGCCGGGCGCGGCCGGTGGCGGCGGCGGTGGCGGAACTCCGCCGGTGCGCGGGGAAGCAGTTCGACCCACGTATGGTCCGGGCGCTGACCCGCGCGCTCGACCGGCACGGCTGGCATCCCAGTGTCACGGCGGACGCCGGCCTGCCTGCGGGCCTCAGCGGAAACGTCCCGCCAAGGGGCCCGGAGGTGCCCTGCCCGGAGGCCGGCACCGTACCCGGACCGGAGACCGGGCCGGGGCCTGGCGCGCACGGGGTGGCGGATTCCGGGCCGGGCGGGCACGCGGAGACGGGGCCGGAGAGCGCGCACGCGGCGATGAGCTCGGGGCCGGGCGGGCACGCGGCGGCGGACTCCGGGCCGGGCGCGCAGACGGAGGGGCCGGGGCGCGTCCCGGTGCCGGACGCCCTGCCCCGGCACACCGCGGACCGTACGCCGTACGCGACCCGGCCGCACCGGGGAGGCCGCCGGTGACCGGCCGGTCGGAGCGGGGGCCGGCGGCCGGACAGGCGGATCCGGATCCGGACCCGGACCCACCGGCGCTCGCGTCCGCGCCCGACGCGGCCCACGCGCCGCGGGAGCACGGGCGGCACCGGGCGGGGCGTACGCCCGATGCCGCGCGCCAGGGTCCCGCGCGGGCGCCCTGGGCCGTACTGGTGGTGCGGTGCGCCGCCGGCGGGCTCGGGGGCGTGGGGTTCGGATGGACGCTCTGGCACGGGATCGAGGAGCCCGGCACCGCGCTCGCCTTCGGGGTGCTCATCGCCGTCGGCGAGCTGGTGCGCTGGGGATCCCACGGCCGCGAGACCGCTCCGCTCGGGGCAGCCGGTGCCCTCGCCTACGCGCTGCTCGGCGAGGTCGCCGGGCGCCACACCGGCCATGGCGTCCTTCAGGTCGTCACCGTCGTCGGTGCCGCCGCTCTCGCCGGCACCGCCACGCATGTGGCCTTCGGCCGCACCACCTCCTCCGACCACCTGACACGCCGCGTCCTCACCGCCGGATTCGCCGCCACCTGCTTCCAACCGCTCTACGACTCCGGCACCTTGGACCGGTGGACCGGCCACGGCCCGTACTATGCGCTTCTGCTGCTCCTCCTGCTCTGCCTCACCGCCCTCTGCGACGCCGTTCTGACCGCTGCCCTCGCCCGCGCCCGTACCGGCTGGCCGTACGGCCCGCTGCTCCGCGACGAGCTGCGCTCCCTGCTCGGCATCGGCTCGGCGATCTGTGCGACCGGGGTGGTGATGGCCCTCGGGGTGGCCGTCGCCGGACTCTGGGCGGTGCCGGTGTTCTGTGTGCCGCTGCTGCTGACGCAGTTCTCCTTCCGCCGCTACGCGGCCGTGAAGGCCACCTACCGGCAGACCATCGCCTCCCTGGCGCGTGCCACCGAGATCGCCGGATACACCCCCGCGGGCCACGCCCGCCGGGTCGCCTGCCTCAGCCGGGCCGTCGGCCGGGAGCTGGGGCTGTCCAAGCCCGACCTGACCGTGCTCGAGTACGCGGCCCTGATGCACGACATCGGCCAGCTCTCCCTTCTCGACCCGGTCCCGGCGGGTGCCACCGAGCCGCTGCCGCCCGAGGAACGGCGCCGGATCGCGCTGCTCGGCGGGGCGGTGGTCCGGCAGACCGGGGTTCCCTCCGAGGTGGCCGTCGTTGTCGAGCGGCAGGCCGACCCGTACCGCGAACAGCCGCTGATCGCCCGTATCGTCCGCACCGTCAACGCCTATGACGATCTGGCGGCCGGCGGCGGTCGCCTGGGCGGGCCGCTGGGCGCCCTGGAGCGGCTCCGGCTGGCCACCGCTCACGACCATGAACCGGGGGTCGTGGAAGCCCTGGCGCGTGTGCTGGCGCGCGGCGACCCACCGCTGTGAACAGCGGGCCCCCGGTACGGGCCGCTTCCCCGCGGCCCCGGACAAGCCCCGGTCAGCCCCCGGACATCGCGGGCCCGCCGCCGAGCACCGGCAGCGTCACCGCGCACGGACGGTCCCCGCCGTGAGGGCGCCCCGGTGCATCCGGGACAGCCGCCCGGCACCGGAACCCACGGGTAATGAGCGCCCGCCGAGATGGGCATGGTTGGATGCGGAGAGAGGGGGTTCGGGGGCCGCTGCGGCGGCAAGGAGCAGTGGTGAGCGTCGAGATCCGGGCTGAGATGGTGGCCGATGTGTGGCAGGTTGTCCTCAGGAAGGGCGACGCCGTCCGCGCAGGCGGCACCGTAGTCGTCCCGGACTCGACGATGACGGAGTTCCGGCGCGCAGCGAAACGCCGGGAACGGTGACCGGGAGCAAGGTGACCGAGGGGGACGTCGTGCAGAAGGGGGACGTCCTGGCCGTCACCGGCTGACCCGGACACGGCACAGCACTGAATCGGCAGGCGGGAATCGTGAGGATCTTCGGCAAGGTACGGCACCGGCCCTCCGCCTCGTGGCGGCAGGCGACCGACCGGGCTTTCACGCTGATCGGCGACGGTCGGTACGAGGACGCAGGCGCGCTGCTCACCCGGGCCGCCGACCTCGAGCCCTGGCTGTCCGAGTCGTGGTTCAACCTCGCCCTGCTGCACAAGTTCCGGCACGACTGGGAGCAGGCGCGCGCCGCGGGGCTGCGCGCCGTCGCCCTCCTCGACCGCGAGGCGGGCGCCCCGGACTGGTGGAACGTCGGTATCGCCGCCACCGCCCTCCAGGACTGGCCGCTCGCCCGCCGCGCCTGGCAGGCGTACGGGCTGAAGGTGCCCGGTGAAGGCGCTCCCTCCGACGAGCCGGTCGGCATGGAGCTGGGCAGCGCGGCGGTGCGGCTCTCCCCGGAGGGCGAGGCCGAGGTGGTGTGGGGCCGTCGGCTCGACCCCGCGCGGATAGAGGTGCTCAGCATTCCGCTGCCCTCGTCCGGACGGCGCTGGGGCGAGGTCGTGCTGCACGACGGCGTCCCGCACGGCGAGCGGGTGACCTCGGCCGGCCCCTCGTACCCGGTGTTCGACGAGATCGAGCTGTGGGCACCGTCGCCGGTGCCCACCTGGGTGGTGCTGCTGGAGGCGGCCACGGAGGCCGACCGGGACGCGCTGGAACGGCTCGCGGCCGATGCCGGTTTCGCCGCCGAGGACTGGTCGTCGTCGGTGCGGCTGCTGTGCCGCTCCTGCTCGGAGAGCAGGATGCCCAGCGACGAGGGCGACGGCGAGCAGCATCTCGACCCGCACGACCACAGTGAGCCGGGTCACCCGGGTCCGCTGGGGCACCGTACGGCGGGCGACCTCTGGGTGCCGGAGCGGGAGTGCGGAATCGCGGCGCCGTCGGGGCTCGTACGCGGTCTGCTCGACGGCTGGGTCGCCGACAGCCCGGACACCCGCGAATGGCGCGATCTCGAAGAGGTCTGCTGAGGCCTTCGCGTGGGGGCCGTAGTCTGTACGAGGCCCCGTTACGGGGGCGGATCAGGCATGAGGAAGGCTTACGGCGGACATGGCGCAGCAGGACAGCGGGCAGCAGGTGGCGGAGGCCGAGGCGAGCGCCTCGGAGTTCCTGGACGACACGGTGGACGCCGAGGCCCGTGAGCAGGCACACCGCGAGCGCGGCACGGCCCGCCCGATCACCGTCGTCGGCAACCCGGTGCTGCACCGTCGGTGCCAGGACGTGACCGAGTTCGACGACGCGCTCGCCCGGCTCGTCGACGACATGTTCGCCAGCCAGCGAGCGGCCGAGGGTGTGGGTCTCGCCGCCAACCAGATCGGCGTCGACCTGCGGGTCTTCGTCTACGACTGCCCGGACGACGACGGCGTACGGCACGTGGGTGCGATCTGCAACCCGGTGATCGACGAGCTGCCCGCCGAGCGGCGGGTGCTCGACGACTCCAACGAGGGCTGTCTGTCGGTCCCCACCGCGTACGCCGCCCTGCCCCGCCCCGACTACGCGGTCTGCCGCGGCCAGGACCTCCAGGGCAACCCGGTCGCGGTCGAGGGCACCGGCTACTTCGCGCGCTGCCTGCAGCATGAGACCGACCACTTGAACGGCTACCTCTACATCGACCGTCTCTCCAAGCGAGACCGCAAGGACGCGCTGCGGCAGATGGAGGAGGGCACCCCGCGCTACGACACGGTGCCCAACGACTGACCAAGCTGTACGTGTAAGGGGCGGCCTCATGCATGGAGGCCGCCCTTACCCGTGCGCCCGACAGCAGGGCTGTTCGGATGCGCCGCTCAGAAGTCGTCGTCGAAGGCGACCGAGCCCTCCACCGCCACCTGGTAGGCGGAGACCCGGCGCTCGAAGAAGTTGGTCAGCTCCTGGACGTTCTGCAGCTCCATGAAGGAGAACGGGTTCTCCGAGCCATAGCGCACCGGCAGCCCCAGGCGACGCAGCCGCTGGTCGGCGACGCACTGCAGATACTCCCGCATCGAAGCGGTGTTCATACCGGGCATCCCGTCCCCGCACAGATCGCGGGCGAACTGCAACTCGGCCTCGACGGCCTCCTCCAGCATCGCCGTGACCTGCTTGCCCATCTCCTCGTCGAAGAGATCCGGCTCTTCCTCGCGGACGGTGTCCACGACCGAGAAGGCGAAGTCCATATGCATGGACTCATCACGGAAGACCCAGTTCGTCCCGGTCGCCAGACCGTGCAGCAGGCCCCGTGAGCGGAACCAGTAGACGTAGGCGAAGGCACCGTAGAAGAACAGTCCCTCGATACAGGCCGCGAAGCAGATGAGGTTCAGCAGGAAGCGCCGGCGCTCCTCCCTCGACTCCAGATGGTCGATCTTCTCGACGGAGTCCATCCACCGGAAGCAGAACTGGGCCTTCTCACGGATGGAGGGAATGTTCTCCACCGCGGCGAAGGCGGCCGCGCGGTCGTCGGGGTCGGGGAGGTAGGTGTCCAGCAGCGTCAGATAGAACTGGACGTGCACGGCCTCCTCGAAGAGCTGGCGGGACAGATAGAGCCGCGCCTCCGGGGAGTTGATGTGCTTGTAGAGGGTGAGCACGAGGTTGTTGGCCACGATCGAGTCACCGGTCGCGAAGAAGGCGACCAGACGCCCGATCATGTGCTGCTCGCCGGCCGAGAGCTTGGCGAGGTCGGCCACATCGGAGTGGAGATCGACCTCCTCCACGGTCCAGGTGTTCTTGATCGCGTCCCGGTAGCGCTCGTAGAAGTCGGGGTAGCGCATCGGACGCAGGGTGAGTTCGAAGCCCGGGTCGAGCAGGTTCTTCTCGTCGCGGTCGGTGGGGGTGGACATTACTGGCAGGCCTCGCAGGACTCGGGGTTCTCCAGCGAACAGGCCACGGCGTCCGCCGGTTCGGCCGTCTGCTGGACGGGGATGGGGGCGGCGGACGCCCCGCCGCCCGCCGCGCGGGCGATCCGGGTGGCCGGGCGCGAGCGCAGGTAGTACGTGGTCTTGAGCCCCTTCTTCCAGGCGTAGGCGTACATCGAGCTGAGCTTGCCGATGGTCGGCGAGGCCATGAAGAGGTTCAGCGACTGGCTCTGGTCGAGATACGGCGTACGGGCCGCCGCCATGTCGATCAGTGCGCGCTGCGGGATCTCCCAGGCCGTGCGGTACAGCGAACGGACGTCGGCGGGGATCCAGTCGAGGTCCTGCACGGAGCCGTTGGACTCCCGCAGGGCCTCCCGGGTCTGCGCGTCCCACACGCCGAGCCGCTTCAACTCCTCCACCAGATAGGAGTTCACCTGGAGGAACTCACCCGACAGGGTCTCGCGCTTGAAGAGATTGGAGACCTGCGGCTCGATGCACTCGTACACGCCCGCGATCGAGGCGATGGTGGCGGTCGGCGCGATGGCCAGCAGCAGGGAGTTGCGCATACCGGTGGTGGCGATGCGGGCGCGCAGCGCCTCCCACCGCGCCGCCCAGTCCGGCTCCCCGGAGGCGCTGGTGAAGTGGTCCGGGTGCAGCACACCGCGCGAGGCGCGGGTGGAGGACCAGGCCGGGTGCGCGCCGTGCCGCTCGGCGAGGTCGCAGGAGGCCTCGTACGCGGCCAGCATGATGCGCTCGGCGATCCGGGTGGAGAGCCGTGCCGCCTCGGGGGAGTCGAAGGGCAGCTTCAGCCGGAAGAAGACGTCCTGGAGGCCCATGACGCCGAGGCCGACCGGCCGCCAGCGCCGGTTCGACGCGGCGGCCTGCCGCGTCGGGTAGAAGTTGATGTCCACGACCCGGTCGAGGAACGTCACGGCGGTACGGACCGTGGCGTCCAGCCGCTCCCAGTCCATCTCCCCGTCCGTGCCCAGGTGCGCCCCGAGATTGACCGAGCCCAGGTTGCAAACGGCGGTCTCCCCGTCGTCCGTCACCTCCAGGATCTCGGTGCAGAGGTTGGAGGAGTGGATGACCTTCCCCGGCTCCGCGGTCTGGTTGGCGGTACGGTTCGCGGCGTCCTTGAACGTCATCCAGCCGTTGCCGGTCTGGGCGAGCGTACGCATCATCCGCGCGTAGAGGGCCCGTGCCGGGACCTGCTTCTGCGCCAGTCCCGCGGCCTCCGCCTCGCGGTAGGCGGTGTCGAACTCATCGCCCCACAGATCGACGAGTTCCGGCACGTCGGAGGGGGAGAACAGCGACCACGGCGCGTCGGCCTCGACCCGGCGCATGAACTCGTCCGGGATCCAGTGGGCGAGGTTGAGATTGTGGGTGCGGCGCGCGTCCTCACCGGTGCTGTCGCGCAGCTCCAGGAACTCCTCCAGGTCCGCGTGCCAGGTCTCCAGGTAGACACAGGCGGCGCCCTTGCGCCGGCCGCCCTGGTTGACCGCGGCGACCGAGGCGTCCAGCGTCCGCAGGAACGGCACGATGCCGTTGGAGTGCCCGTTCGTGCCACGGATGAGGGAACCGCGGGACCGGACGCGGCTGTACGGCAGGCCGATGCCGCCCGCGTGCTTCGACAGCCGGGCGACCTGGTGGTAGCGGTCGTAGATCGAGTCGAGCTCGTCCAGCGGTGAGTCCAGCAGATAGCAGGACGACATCTGCGGGTGCCGGGTGCCGGAGTTGAAGAGGGTGGGGGAGCTCGGGAGGTAGTCGAGACGGCTCATCAGCCGGTAGAGCGCGGCAACTTCGCCGACCGACCGCTCCGACCGGTCCTCCGCGAGACCGCAGGCCACACGGAGCATGAAGTGCTGCGGGGTCTCGATGACCTGACGGGTGATGGGGTGGCGCAGCAGATAACGGCTGTGGAGGGTGCGCAGCCCGAAGTAACCGAAGCGGTCGTCGGCCCCGTCGGCGAGCGCGACCTCGACCAGTGTGTCGAGCCGGTTGGCGTGGGTGCGGACGAACTCCGCGGTGCCGTCGGCGATCAGACCTTCCCGGTGGCCCACCCCGACCGACGCGGAGAAGGAGACGGCGCCCTGGCCGGCGGCCTCGTCGGCGATCGCACGCGTGAGCAGACGCGCGGCCAGCTGCGAGTACTCGGGGTCGTCGGAGATCAGGCCTGCGGCCGCCTCGGTGGCCAGCTCCCGCAACTCGGCCTCGTCGGAGCCCGCGTGCCGGCCCCGGAGGGCGGCCGCGGCGACCCTGCCCGGGTCGGTCGCGGGCAGATCGGCGGTGAGGTCGGTCAGGGTGCGCAGCAGCGCGGTGCCGGGGCCGTCAGCCGTGGTCACCTCGGCCGTGCCCGAGGCCGGATCGGCTGGCGCGATGGTCACGTGGTGCTCTCCCTCGCTCGGCGGGGGCCGCGGGGGGAGGGGCTCGAAGGGCGCCGGCGCGCGTACCTCACCCGGAGCAGGGCAGCACACAGCGCAACGTCCCCCGGCCCAACCCGCGAGGCCCGGACGATTCGTGGCCCGGTTCGGTCGAGCCGGGCAGGCCGTCGGCAGGTCTTCGGACTTGGGCGCGCGGAAGCGTCACTTCATACCGTTGCGGGACAGTTCCGGATTCGCACCGGATTCCCCTGCGGTGACAGCGAGCATGAGCATACATCTTGTGTCGCCGTCCGCATGCAACACCACATCTTGTGTCAGTGGTGAGGGTGGTGCGCTTTGCAGGGGAACACTTGTGGTAACGGCGTCAGGGCGCCGCAGGACGGGGGAGCGGACGCGCCGGGCGGCCCGGATTCCCTTTCGGGATCGCTCCGCGCGGCCGTCAACGACGAGGGCCGCCGCCCCTCGGAGGAGGAGCGGCGGCCCTGTGCCGTACGGCGGGGACAGTCCGTCAGTGCCCGCCGGGCGCCCCCACGGTGGCCGGGGGGAGGTCCCTCTGCACGCCCGGGTCGCCCGCGTCCGCGGTGTAGTCGGACGCGGTGGTCTCATCGATGCCGTCGGGCGCCTTGACCGCCCGGAGCACCACGGTCAGCGCCACGGTGACCACGACGTTGAGGACGAACGCCGTGAGGCCGATGTAGCCGATCTCACCGATGCCGGGGATGATGTCCGCGCTGCCGCCGAAGTGCTTCTGGGCGGGGTTCGTCGGGCTCGGTATGCCGTAGGCCGCGACCGTGCCGTACACCATGCCGACCGCCCAGCCGGCGAGCAGCGCCCAGCGGTGGAACCAGCGGGTGAACAGTCCGCCCACCAGCGCCGGGAACGTCTGGAGGATCCAGATGCCGCCCAGGAGCTGGAAGTTGATCGCCACGGTCTTGTCCATGGTGAGGACGAAGACCAGGGCACCGACCTTGACCAGCAGCGACGCGACCTTGGAGACCTGGGTCTCCTGCGCGGGCGTCGCGTCCGGCTTGATGAAGTCCTTGTAGATGTTCCGGGTGAAGAGGTTGGCGGCGGCGATGGACATGATGGCAGCCGGCACCAGAGCGCCGATGCCGATCGCCGCGAAGGCGACGCCCGCGAACCAGTCGGGGAACATGTTCTCGAACAGCTGCGGGATGGCCAGCTGGCCGTTCTTCACCTTGATCCCGGCGGCGATCGCCATGAAGCCGAGGAAGGCCAGCAGCCCCAGCATCAGCGAGTACAGCGGCAGGATGGTGGTGTTGCGGCGGATCACCTCACGGCTGCGGCTGGAGAGCGTCGCCGTGATCGAGTGCGGGTACATGAACAGCGCGAGCGCCGAGCCGAGAGCCAGCGTGGCGTACGTCCACTGCGCGGGCTCACCGGCCACGAGCGAGCCGCGTGGCTTGTCCGTCACGGGATTGACCTCGGTGAACGCCTCGCCGGCCTTCGCGAAGACGGTGTCGAAGCCGCCGAGCTGGATCGGGATGTAGATGATCGCCACGGCGATGACGATGTAGATCAGCGTGTCCTTGACGAAGGCGATCAGCGCGGGTGCGCGCAGCCCCGAGGAGTAGGTGTACGCCGCGAGCACACCGAAGGCGATCAGCAGCGGAAGGTCCTTGACGAACCAGTGGGTCGACTCGCCGCCGCCCACGCCCATCACATCCAGCACCGCCTGTATCCCCACGAGCTGGAGGGCGATGTACGGCATGGTGGCGAGGATCCCGGTGACGGCGACGGCCAGCGACAGGCCCCTGGAGCCGAACCGGCCGCGCACGAAGTCCGAGGTGGTGACGTAGCCGTGCTTGTGCGACACCGACCACAGGCGCGGCAGAAAGGTGAAGATCAGCGGGTACACGAGGATGGTGTACGGCACGGCGAAGAAGCCCGCCGCGCCCGCCGCGTAGATCGCGGCCGGTACGGCGACGAAGGTGTACGCGGTGTACAGGTCGCCGCCCAGCAGGAACCAGGTGACCCAGGTGCCGAAGCTGCGGCCGCCCAGACCCCATTCGTCCAGGCTCGCGGCATTCTCGGCCCGCCGCCAGCGCGCCGCCAGGAAGCCCATGGCGGTGACCACCGCGAAGAAGAAGATGAAGACGCCGAGTGCGACGCCGTTCACGCCCTCGTTCATTCCGGCGTCCCTCCCTTGCGGACCCGCCGCTCACGGCGGACCAGTATGTAGGCGACCGAGGTGAGAGCGGTGGACAACAGCACCCAGGCCATCTGGTACCAGTAGAAGAAGGGGATACCGATGACGGCCGGTTCGACGCGGGCGTACGAGCCGACCCACAGCATGGCCACGAACGGAGCGATCAGGCACAGGGCCACGATCACACGCGACGGTGTGATCGCGGATGTGATCTCTCCGCTTCTCGGTGGTTGTTCAGACATCGCTGCTGCTCCGTCCCTGGGGTGATCACCTTGCAGTGCGCAGGAAATCTAAGCGAGGGCACCGGCCAGCGTCAGCCCCTGTCCGCATTTCGGTACGGACACACTTGAGAGAACCGCAGGTCAGAGCCGTTCCGGGAGACGGCCTCGGACCGCGGTGCGCGTCCCTGGGCGGCTGGATCCTCAGTCGTCCGGATCCTCATTCGTCCGGTCTCAGTCGTTCGGCCGCCGCAGCCTGGCCACGAACTTGTACCGGTCGCCGCGGTAGACCGACCGCACCCACTCCACCGGCTCGCCGTCGGTGTCGCGCGAGTGCCGCGAGAGCATCAGCATCGGCAGCCCGACGTCCGTACCGAGCAGCCCGGCCTCGCGCGGGGTGGCGAGGGAGGTCTCGATGGTCTCCTCGGCTTCCGCGAGGCGGACACCGTAAACCTCCGCCAGAGCCGTATAGAGGGAGGTGTACTTGGCCAGGCTCCGGCGCAGGGCCGGAAAGCGCTTCGCCGACAGATGCGTGGTCTCGATCGCCATCGGCTCACCGCTCGCCAGCCGCAGCCGTTCGATCCGCAGCACCCGCCCGCCGGTCGCGATGTCGAGCAGGCCCGCCAGTCGGTCGTCGGCCGTCACATAGCCGATGTCGAGCAGCTGAGAGGTGGGCTCGAGGCCCTGTGCCTTCATGTCCTCGGTGTAGGAGGTGAGTTGCAGGGCCTGCGAGACCTTGGGCTTGGCGACGAACGTCCCCTTTCCCTGGATCCGCTCGAGCCGGCCCTCGACGACGAGCTCCTGCAGCGCCTGACGCACGGTGGTACGGGAGGTGTCGAACTCGGCCGCGAGCGTGCGCTCCGGGGGGACCGGGGTGCCGGGCGGGAGTGTCTCGGTCATCTCCAGCAAGTGCCGCTTCAGCCCGTAGTACTTGGGCACGCGAGCCGTACGGTTCGCGCTCCCCGCGCCCCCGGCGCCGCTCGGCCCGCCGCCGTCGGCGCCCCCTTCGGTCCCCATGGCCAGCCTTCCCGACTCGTGTCCTGCTGCCGTCACCGGCTCCTCCGTCATCAGCGGTCACATCGTGGCACGGTCCGGCCTCGTCAGGGCATGGCTCCCGCCCAGGTGTCGGTCCGGTAACGGACTCGACAGCGACTCTTATACACCCTTGACACCCCAAAAGGTCTAGGCCAGGCTGCCAGCACTGGTCTAAACCACTAAAGACCATGTCTCAGAGCCACAGACGGTGCGCGCCCGTGACGAGTCGATCGCGGCCGAGCGGACTCCGGATTGTGGGGGGAGATTTCTGGCGTCCCTTGAGGAGGGTGGCGTGAAGCGGAAGCTCATCGCGGCGGTGGGTGTCGCGGCCATGATGGCCGGAGTCGCGGCCTGTGGGTCCGGCGACGAGGACGGCAAGTCCGGTGCGGACGGATTCAAGGGCGAGACCCTGACCGTCTGGTTCATGGACGGGTCGAATCCCGAGAAGTGGACCAAGGACCTCAAGGCCGAGTTCGAGAAGAAGACCGGTGCCAAGCTGGATGTCCAGGTCCAGCAGTGGAACGGGATCCAGCAGAAACTGACCACCGCCCTGTCGGAGTCCAGCCCGCCGGATGTCGTCGAGATCGGCAACACCCAGACGCCGGCGTACGCGGCGACCGGCGGTCTGGCCGACCTGACCGACTTCAGGAAGGAGGCCGGCGGCGAGGACTGGGTCGAGTCCATGAACAAGCCCGCGGTGCTGGACGGCAAGCAGTACGCCGCCCCCTGGTTCGTCCTCAACCGGGTGGTCGTCTACAACAAGAAGATCTGGGCCGACGCGGGTATCAAGGAGCTTCCGAGGACCCGCGACGCGTTCTTCGAGGACCTCGGAAAGATCAGGGCCAAGGGCAAGGAACCGCTCTATCTGCCCGGACAGAACTGGTACTTCCTCGACGGTCTGCTCGTCGAGAAGGGCGTCGACCCGGTGAAGAAGGACGGGAAGAAGTGGGTCAGCAACCTCGCCGACCCCAAGGTCGCCGAGGCCATGAAGCTCTACAAGAAGTTCCAGTCCTACAGCAAGGCGCCCAAGGACAAGGACGAGGCCACACCGCAGCAGGCCGAGGTCTTCGCCAAGGGGAACGTCGGTGCGTTCTTCGGAATGAGCTGGGAGGCGGCCACCGCCATCAAGGCCAATCCGGAGATCGAGAAGCAGATCGGCTACTTCACCATCCCCGGTGAGACCGCCGACAAGCCCTCGGGTGTCTTCCTCGGCGGCTCGAACCTGGCCATTGCGGCGGGAAGCGAGAAGCAGGAGCTCGCCAAGGAGTTCCTGAAGCTCGCGCTGTCGGACACCTTCGAGGGTGCGCTCTCCGAGGAGAGCGGTGTCATCCCGAACAAGAGGTCGCTCCAGTCCCACCTCGAGGGCAATGCGGCAGCCGAAGCCGCCGCCCCCGCTGTGGCCTCCGGCGGCACGACCCCGCTGATTCCCGAGTGGGCCGCGGTGGAGAACGCACCGAACCCGATCAAGACGTATATGACCGCTGTGCTGTCCGGCAGGACGCCGGCCCAAGCGGCCGAGTCGGTCGAGGCCGAGATCAACAAGAGGCTCGCCCAGAAGCAGTGACACGAGCGGGTTCCGTACGAGCCGGTCGCCCGGCCCGTACGGAACCGCGGCTCGAGGGACCATGCGCGGGCGCGGGGAGGAAGACAGCAGGATGTCCGTACAGTCCGAAGAGGCCAGGAGGACCGGCCTTCCGGCCCGGGTGACCGTACCCGGCCGGCCGCCACCGGGACCGGGGGGTGGGCGTGGCGGCCCGCGACGGCTCGCCGCCGCGGCCCCGTATCTGCTGATCCTGCCCGCCGTCGCGGCGACGGTCCTGCTGCTGGGGTGGCCGCTGCTGAAGAACGGCATGCTGTCGCTGCAGAACCTCAATATGCGGCAGCTGATCCAGCACCTCACGGAGTGGAACGGAATCGGCAACTACCGTGAGGTCCTGGCCAGTTACGAATTCTGGGCCGTCACCGGGCGCACGATCGTCTTCACCGCCGCCAACGTCACGTTGATCATGGTGGCAGGAAGTCTGGTCGGGCTGCTGCTGGGCCGCCTCGGCACGAGAATGCGGCTCCTGTTGTCGCTCGGTCTGGTCCTTGCCTGGGCCATGCCGATCATCGCCGCCACCACCGTGTACCAGTGGCTCTTCGACGCGCGGTTCGGGGTCGTCAACTGGCTGCTGGACACGCTCGGCTGGCACTCGATGGCCGCATTCAACTGGGCCGGCGGACAGTTCTCCACCTTCTTTGTGATCACCCTGCTGATCGTCTGGCAGTCGGTTCCCTTTGTCGCCTTCAATCTCTACGCGGCTCTGACGACGATCCCCCGGGAGCTGTACGAAGCGGCCCGGATGGATGGCGCCGGCGCCTGGAAGTCCTTCACCTCCGTCACCTTCCCCATCCTCAGGCCGTTCTTCCTCGCCACGACCTTCCTCGAAATCATCTGGATCTTCAAAGCCTTCACCCAGGTCTTCGCGATCAATGAAGGCGGTCCCGAACACCTCACCGAGACGCTTCCGGTCTACGCGTACATCCAGGGCATGGGCAATCAGCACTACGGCATGGGCGCGGCCATCTCGGTGCTCACCATCCTGTTGCTGCTGGCCCTGATGTCCACCTACTTCCGGATCGTTCTCCGGCAGGAGAAGGAGGAGCTGTGAGGCGTTCGCTCCCGGCCCGCGTCTGGCCGAACGCGACGGCCCTGGTGCTGTTCGTCGCCTTCGCGTTCCCCGTGTACTGGATGGTGTCCACGGCGTTCAAGCCGAACAGGGACATCATCAGCGAGACCCCGGTGTGGTTCCCCACCGACGCCACCCTCGATCACTTCTCGACAGCGGTGCGCGCGGACGGCTTCTGGACCCTGGTCGGCAACTCCTTCACGGTCACGGTCGTCGCGGTGCTGCTGTCGCTGGTCATCGCGCTGCTCGCGTCCTTCGCCGTCGCCCGTATGCGCTTCCGGGGCCGCCGGGGGTTCGTGCTGGCCGTGATGGTGGCACAGATGGCCCCGTGGGAGGTCATGACCATCGCCATCTACATGATCACGCGGGACGCCGACCTGCTGAACAGTCTCGTACCGCTGACCTTCTTCTACATGATCATGGTGTTGCCGTTCACGATCTGGACGCTCCGGGGCTTCATCGCCGCGGTGCCCAAGGAACTGGAGGAGTCGGCGATGGTCGACGGCTGCACCCGGACCCAGGCATTCCTCAAGGTCGTCTTTCCGCTGCTCGCGCCGGGCCTGATGGCCACCTCGCTCTTCGGCTTCATCACCGCCTGGAACGAGTTCCCGCTGGTGCTCATCCTCAACAAACAGGCCGACCACCAGACCCTCCCGCTGTGGCTGTCCCAGTTCCAGACCGCCTTCGGTGACGACTGGGGCGCCACCATGGCCGCCTCGTCGCTCTTCACCGTTCCCGTGCTGATCGTCTTCCTGATCCTGCAGCGCAAGGCGGTCGGCGGCCTCACCTCCGGCGCAGTGAAGGGATAACGCAGCCCATGACGACCCTCGCACGCGGCACCGACACCCTCACCCGGGACGCTCTCGCCGTTCTCCAGCCCGGATTCACCGGCACCACGGCCCCCGACTGGCTGCTGCGCCGGCTCGGCGAAGGTCTCACCTCGGTGGGGCTGTTCGGACGCAACATCCACTCGCCCGGACAGCTCGCCTCCCTCACCGCCCGGCTACGCTCCGAGCGCGACGACGTGCTCGTCGCCATCGATGAGGAGGGCGGTGACGTCACCCGTCTGGAAGTCCGCGCGGGCTCCTCCTTCCCCGGCAACCACGCCCTCGGCGCGGTCGACGACCCCGCCCTGACCCGGGCCGTCGCCGGTGAACTGGGCCGACGGCTCGCCGCCTGCGGGATCAACCTCAACTGGGCGCCATCGGCCGACGTCAACTCCGACCCGGACAACCCCGTCATCGGCGTACGCTCCTTCGGCTCCGACCCGGAGCTCGTCGCCCGGCACACCGCCGCGTACATCGAGGGGCTCCAGGCCTCCGGAGTCGCCGCCTGCACCAAGCACTTCCCCGGCCACGGCGACACGAATGTCGACTCCCACCACGATCTGCCGCGTATCGGCGCCGATCTGACGACGCTGTACGCCCGCGAGCTCGTGCCCTTCCGGGCCGCCGTCAGGGCGGGCACCAAGGCCGTCATGAGCGCGCACATCCTGCTGCCCGCGCTCGACCCGGACCGCCCCGCGACGCTCAGCCCCCAGGTCCTCGGCAGTCTGCTGCGCGCACCGGAGTCCGAGGGCGGGCTCGGCTTCGACGGTCCGGTCGTCACCGACGGCATGGAGATGCGCGCCATCTCGGAGGTGTACGGCATCGAGCGCGGCAGCGTCCTCGCGATCGCCGCGGGCGCCGACGCCATCTGTGTCGGCGGCGGCCGGGCCGACGAGGACACCGTGCTCCGCCTGCGCGACGCGCTCGTCGCGGCCGTACGCGCGGGTGAACTCGGTGCCGAGCGGCTCGCCGACGCCGCCGACCGGGTCCGCGCCCTGGCACGCTGGACTCTCGCCGCCGGTGCCGCGGAGCGTGCCGCCCCCGCGCCCGACGCCGGACTGACCGCCGCCCGGCGCGCCCTGGAGGTCACCGGCCGAGGCGTGTACGAGCCGCTGCGCGAGCCTCCCTACGTCGCCGCGTTCACCCCGGTCGCGAACATCGCCGTGGGGGACGAGACGCCCTGGGGGATCGCGGCGGAGCTGGCACGGCTGCTCCCCGGAACCCTCAGCGGCACCTACGGCAGTGAGGCCGCGGCCGACGGGCCGTCCGCCATGGCCGCACATGTGCTCGGGGAAGCGGCTGACCGTAGGATCGTCGCAGTGGTCCGCGACACTCATCGGCACCCCTGGATGGCCGGTGCGCTCAACGCCCTGCTCGCCGCCCGGCCCGACACGGTCGTGGTCGAGATGGGAGTCCCCCAGGCGCCGCCCGCCGGAGCCCTGCACATCGCCACCCATGGAGCCGCCCGCGTCTGCGGACGGGCCGCCGCGGAGGTCATCACCGGCGAGCAGCCCGGGAACTGACGGCCGTGGGACACGAACACAGAGCCAACTGGAGGCACCCAGCATGTCCGCCACGACTCCGGCCCAGCACAGCCAGCAGCCGGGCCGGATCATGTCCGGAGAGATGGCCGAGCAGCCCGCGGTCCTGAGCAGGCTCCTCGAGGAGGGCGCGCCCAGGATCCGGGAGACCGCCGAGCGGATCGCGGCGCGGGGCCCCCGCTTCGTCCTGCTGACCGCGCGCGGTACCTCCGACAACGCGGCCCTGTACGCGAAGTACCTGCTGGAGGTGTTGCTGGGCAAGCCGTGCGGGCTGACCTCCATGTCCACCACCACGGCCTACGGCGCCGAGCCCGACCTCACCGACGTACTGGTCATCACCGTCAGCCAGTCCGGCGGCTCCCCGGACCTGGTGGCCTCCACCGAGGCCGCGCGCGAGGCCGGCGCGATCACCCTCGCCGTGACCAACAACGCGGACTCCCCGCTCGCCGCCGTCTCCGAGTTCCATATCGATGTCCTCGCGGGCCCCGAGAAGGCGCTCCCGGCCACCAAGACGTACACCGCGGAGCTGCTGGCGCTCTATCTGTTCGTCGAGGGCTTGCGCGGCGGCGACTCATCGGCCGCCAAGGTGCTGCCGGAGCTCGCCCGGCAGATCCTCTCCCGCCGGGAGGAGGTCAGGGCGCTGGCCGCTCGCTACCGCTTCGCCGAGCGGATGGTGCTCACCTCCCGCGGCTACGGCTACCCGACCGCCAAGGAGGCGGCGCTGAAGCTGATGGAGACCAGCTACATCCCGGCCCTCTCCTACTCCGGTGCCGATCTCCTGCACGGCCCGCTCGCCATGGTCGACAACATCTCGCCGGTCATCGCGATCGTCACCGAGGGCAAGGGCGGCGAGGCCCTGCAGCCGGTCCTCGACCGGCTGCGCGGCCGCGGAGCGGACCTCGTCGTCATCGGCAGCCAGGCGGAGGTCGACAAAGCGTCCGCGGGCTTCGCGCTGCCGACCTCCGGAGTGGCCGAGGAGGTCCAGCCGGTCCTCGAGATCCTGCCCCTGCAGATGCTGGCGTACGAGGTCGCCATCGCCCGCGGCCAGGACCCGGACGCCCCGCGTGCGCTCGCGAAGGTCACCGAGACCCACTGACCGGCCACGCTGCGCACAGGGCGCGGCTCTTCCGCCCCCGCGGGGCTGCCTCGTTCCCGCCCCCGCCGGGCTGCCCGGCCGCCTCGTGCGCTTCCCGAAGGCGGACGGGAGCGATCACGGGCGGAGGGATCGGGAGCCGGCCCGGCGAGCGCGTCCGGCCCGGAAACCACTTCGGGCCACGGCGCCGGGACAGGACCCTCAACCTGTCCGGCACCGCAGCCCGGAGCTGATGCCGGCCGACCGCTGTGCGAGGTGTGCGGTTCCCCGCGGGCGATCGGACCGACCGGGAGGCCACGGCGCAGTCAGGGCAGAGAGCGCCGTATGCCTCATTCCATCCTCCTGTGCGGGGAGGATGGAGGCTTTACCTTTTCATTGTGGACTAGACCATTGACCTCTGTCTACGCGTTCGCGGGCTGTTCACCAAGGCTTCAACGCACTCTGCCACAGGTAGGCTCGCACCGTGCCCTCCATGAACGACCTTGTACGCCAGCACACGGCCCTCAGTGAATCCGACCTCGAGTGGCTGCACCTGCTGGTCTCGGAGTGGCAGCTGCTCTCCGACCTCTCCTTCGCGGATCTCGTGCTGTGGGTGCCCACCCTCGACGGCACCCGCTATGTCTCCGTCGCGCAGATGCGGCCCAACACCGGGCCCACGTCCTACCAGGACGACATGGTCGGTCACCTGGTCCCGCGCGGCCGCCGCCCCATGCTCGACGCCGCCCTCGACGAGGGCCGGATCGTACGGGAGGGCGATCCCGAGTGGCGCGAGGAGGTCCCGGTGCGGGTCGAGTCCATCCCCGTACGCCGTGAGGGCCGCGTGCTGGGCGTCATCGCGCGCAATACCAATCTGCTCACCGTACGGACCCCGAGTCGGCTCGAACTCACCTACCTGCAGAGCGCCTCCGACCTCGCCCAGATGATCGCCGCGGGGGCCTTCCCCTTCCCCGGCCAGCAGGTCGACATGGACGCCTCGCCCCGCGTGGGAGACGGCCTCATCCGGCTCGACGCCGACGGTGTGGTGCAGTACGCCAGCCCCAACGCCCTCTCCGCCTACCACCGTCTCGGCCTCGCCGCCGATCTCGTCGGCCACCACCTCGGCCAGGCGACCGCCGAACTCGCCCCGTCCCGGGGCCCGGTGGACGAAGCGCTCGTCAAGCTCGCCAGCGGCTGGGCACCGCGGGAGACCGAGGTCGAGGGCAACGGCGGGGTGATCCAGTTGCGCGCCATCCCCCTCAAACCCAAAGGCCCCCGCATCGGTTCGCTGATCCTGCTGCGCGACGTCACGGAGCTGCGCCGCCGTGAGCGCGAGTTGATCACCAAGGACGCCACCATCCGGGAGATCCATCACCGGGTGAAGAACAACCTCCAGACCGTCGCCGCCCTGTTGCGCCTCCAGGCCCGGCGTATCGGTTCCGCGGAGGGGCGGGAGGCGCTGGAGGAGGCGGTCCGCCGGGTCGGCTCGATCGCGATCGTCCACGAGACCCTGTCGCAGACCCTCGATGAGCGGGTGGAGTTCGACGAGATCGCCGACCGGGTGCTCGCCATGGTGGCGGAGATCTCTCCGGGACGGGTCAGGGGCCGCCGCACGGGGCGCTTCGGCATCCTGGACGCCGAGGTGGCCACCCCGCTGTCGATGGTGCTCACCGAGGTGCTGCAGAACGCGCTCGAGCACGGCTTCGCGGCCGGGGACTCCCCGGGAGGGGAGCCGGGGCGGGAGACGGGCTCGGTGGAGGTGTCGGCCGTGCGCGGCGGGACCCGGACCGAGGGCCGTCTTCTGGTGACCGTGCAGGACAACGGACGCGGGCTTCCGGAGGGATTCGACCCGCAGCGGGCCGGCAACCTGGGGCTTCAGATCGTACGGACGCTGGTGGAGGGCGAGTTGGGCGGAACGTTCGATATGCGCCCCGCTCCGGAGCGCGGTACGTGTGTGGTCCTCGACATTCCCGTCCGCGCCGAGAAGCACTGAAACCCGGCCGAACGGGCACGGCAGCCGGTCGGATGCGGAGAGCAGCCGGGCGCGGAGGGGCGCGTGCAGACGTCTGGGTCGGGAAAGCAATCAGCTGGGTCGGGAAAGCAATCAGCCCCGGACCGATCGGTCCGGGGCTCAGTGCTCACGTTGCGTGGGTCACCCCCGGGCGCGGCTCCGGGGGGAGCACCGGGGGGTACTGCGCGCTGCGGCTCGGGGGCGGGAGGTGCGTACACACTGTCAACGAGTAATGCCGTCAGGCACACGCGCCGCCCGGGCACAGGGGCTTGATCAGGCGCTGGCGTTGCGCGCCCGGTTGCGAGCGGCGCGGCGCTTCATTGCGCGGCGCTCGTCCTCGCTGAGGCCACCCCATACGCCGGAGTCCTGGCCGGACTCCAGCGCCCACTGCAGGCACTGCTCCATGACGGGGCAGCGACGGCAGACGGCCTTGGCTTCCTCGATCTGCAGCAGCGCAGGACCGGTGTTGCCGATGGGGAAGAAGAGCTCGGGGTCTTCCTCGCGGCAAACGGCGCGGTGACGCCAGTCCATGGCTGCTCCATCTCCTTGTATTACCAGCAGGTTGCTTGTGAATGTGAACGCTTTCACGAATCCCTCCACAAGGGAAGGGGCCTGCGTCCAGTTGCCTGGTGCGGTCCCAGTGGGATGAGGAGGGGTTTCCGGCTCTCAAGGGGGCCCTGTGCGGGCCGTCCCGATCGCCATGAAGAGACTCGCAAACCTCGGCGGCGGATACAACCCCTTCCGGAAAGTTTTTTTTGATTCCTTGGTGTCGTCTGGGTCACAGCCGTCATTCCAGTGGGTGGAGGCTGGCCTAAACGTTCGAGTGGAAGGAGTTTTGCCGGTTCCGCTCACACAATCACACGCAGTGCACGGCGTACGCCTGTGAACGTCACGCTCGTACGCAGTCCCAGGTGGTCACCGTCCATCTGAAAGGGCAGTGGCGCCTGCGAATGCAAGGTGAAGTCCGTCAGGTCGTGCAGTGAGACCGCGTGCTTGCCGTGGGGGCCCCGCTCCGGCGAGGAGGTGAGCAGCTGAGTGGCGTACCGGGCCACCGCGGAGGGGGACAGCCTGCTCAGTCCGAGCACGTCGAGGGCGGTGTCGAAGGATGCCTCGGGGGCGGCGTACACCGGGCGATTGCCCAGGTAGGTCCAGGGGGCGGTGTTGCAGACTATCGACACCACGAGCTGCTCGACGGGGTCGTGGCCGGGGCGCTCCAGGGTGATCGCGCCCTGTCGGCGGTGCTGGTCCTTCAGGAACTGCCGCACGACCTGTCGTATGTACAGCGCATGCGTCGAACGCTTGCCCTGTTCGCGCTGCTGTTCGACTCGGCCGACCACGCCCGCGTCGAAGCCGAAGCCCGCGCAGAAGGTGAACCAGCGGGCGGGGGCGCCCTCGTCCTCCGTGCCCGGTGTGCCGGCCGCCAGGCCGAGTCCGACCGTGCGCTCGCTGTGGTCGTGGAGCGCGTCCAGCAGGGCGCCGGTCGCCTCGATGGCGTCGTTCGGCAGCCCGAGCGCCCGCGCGAAGACATTGGTGGAACCGCCCGGAACGACGGCGAGGCCGGGCAGTGCCTCGGGGGCGGGGCCGTGGTGGAGCAGCCCGTTGACGACTTCGTTGACGGTCCCGTCGCCGCCGAGCGCGACCACCAGCTCCGTCTCGCCGTTCTCGGCCGCCTGGCGGGCCAGGTCGCGGGCGTGTCCGCGGTACTCGGTCGTCACGACATCCAGCTTCAGGTCGCTCGCGAGTGCGTGGATGAGGACGTCGCGGGTGCGGGCACTGGTGGTGGTGGCTGCCGGGTTGACCACAAGAAGCGCGCGCATGCGCAGCAGACTACCTACCCTCTGGTACGCGGCCCAGTCCGGTGGTCCGACCGTCCCAACCGCCGGACGGAACGGGCGGACCTGACGCAGTCGGCACAGACCCTGACGGTCCTGACAGACGTCGCTCTCGGCGGGAAAGTGCCCGGGCGGAGGGGTGGGCCGGGCAGGTCTGATGCCCGGTCGGACGTGACGGGCTCGGGCGGACACGCCGGCCCTGGGAGGCATGACGGGCTTGGCCCCTGACGCGCGGGGGCAGGCCGACCGGGCGCGTGGGAGCACGGCCCCCGGCGGTTACCCTGCTGGGGTGAGCAGCAAGCAGACCCAGTCCTCCGATGACGCCACCCCCGCCGGGCCCCGCCCCGTCCGGCTCGCCGTCGCCTCGGCGCTGGCGGCTCTGGAGGGCGTGGCGCTCGCCGCGTTCGGGGTGTATCTGCTCGTGATGGGGCTGCTCGGCAACCCCGACAGTCCGGCCCAGGCCGAGACGGGCGGTGTGACGCTGCTGGCTCTCGCAGCGCTGCCGCTGGCCGCCGCCCGCGGGCTGCTGCTCAGGCGCCGCTGGAGCCGGGGGCCCGCGCTGATCACCCAGATCATGGCCGTGCCGGTCGCCTGGACACTGGTCAGCACCGGGGGCGCGCTGATGGCCGCCGGGGTTGCGCTGGGTGCCGCGGCGCTGGCCGTACTGGTCCTGCTGGTCAACCCGACGGCGACCGAGGCCCTGGGTATCGCACCGCGCGACGCGTAACCGCACACCGGCGCCCGCCACACCCGTAACGGCCCCGTCGCCCGATCACCGTCGTCACCTCCCGGTCCTCATGTCCCGGGTGTCACATCCCCTCGGGGCCTCGCCCGTGAACGGCACTCACTCCTCCACGAGCAGCTTGTCCCGCAGCTGCGCGAGCGTACGGGCCAGCAGCCGCGAGACATGCATCTGGGAGATGCCGACCTCCTGCGCGATCTGCGACTGGGTCATGTTCCCGAAGAACCGCAGCAGAAGGATCTTCTTCTCACGGGGCGGCAGCTCCTCCAGGAGCGGCTTGAGCGACTCGCGGTACTCGACACCCTCCAGCGCGTCGTCCTCCGCGCCCAGTGTGTCCGCCACCGCCGGGGACTCGTCGTCCGTGTCCGGCACATCGAGGGAGAGCGTGCTGTAGGCGTTGGCGGATTCCAACCCCTCCAGCACTTCCTCCTCCGAGATCCGCAGATGCTCGGCCAGCTCATGCACGGTCGGCGACCGGCCGTGCCGCTGGGAGAGCTCGGCGGTGGCGGTCGTCAGCGAGAGCCGCAGTTCCTGGAGCCGGCGCGGCACCCGCACCGCCCAGCCCTTGTCGCGGAAGTGCCGCTTGATCTCACCGACGACCGTCGGGGTGGCGTAGGTGGAGAACTCCACACCGCGATCGGGGTCGAACCGGTCCACCGACTTGATCAGGCCGATGGTGGCGACCTGGGTCAGATCGTCCAGGGGCTCCCCACGGTTGCGGAACCTGCGGGCGAGGTGCTCCACCAGCGGCAGGTGCATCCGGACCAGGTGGTTGCGCAGCTCGGCACGCTCAGGAGAGTCGTCGGGAAGCCCGCGCAGCTTGATGAAAAGACTGCGGGCACCGCTGCGGTCGTGCGGGTCCGGCAGCTGCCCGTGCTCGTGCTCGTAGGCGTGCTCGGGCTCGTGCTCGCGCTGCGTGCCCGGACGCTGCTCGTCCTGGCGCTGCTGATGCTGATGCTGGTCCATGTGGTCCGCCCGCTCTGCCTGCTGCTGCTCGGGGATGGCCGTACTGGGCACCACCCGCGCGACGCGCCTCTCATCCGGCACCGGCCTGCCCGTCCCGTCCGTCACGGCTGTCCGGGGCCCGCGCCGCGCTTTTTGTGCAGACTGATGCTGACCGTACGGTCCTCTCCGACCGTCGAGTCGACCTCGCCGGCGAGTGCGGAGAGCACCGTCCAGGCGAAGGTGTCGCGCTCGGGCGCGCGGCCGTCGGTCGTGGGCGCGGAGACGGTCACCCGAAGCGCGTCCCCGACCAGGCGGAACACACAGCTGAGTACGCTCCCCGGCACGGCCTGCTGCAGCAGGATCGCGCAGGCCTCGTCGACCGCGATGCGCAGATCCTCGATCTCGTCGAGGGTGAAGTCCAAGCGCGCTGCGAGGCCGGCCGTGGCCGTACGCAACACCGAAAGGTAGGCACCCGCAGCGGGCAGCCGGACTTCCACGAAGTCCTGGGTCCCGGGCTCGCCTGCGATCTGGGACACCCTCACCTCCAAGGTGACACAAGCTGGTTGAGCTTTCCGAGCGCCGGCGCCGCGCCCCGCTGTGAGGCGAGGACGGGCCGACGCGGCACATGGTTCAGCTGCGACGCTATCGCGATCTGCGGGAAGAGGTCTCGCGGACCGGGGAGCGTTACTTATTGTAAGCACGCGGACACGCACAGTGGCTAGGGGTTCTGCGGTCCCAATTCGAAGGGATGCCCGTCCGGTTGGCGGCTCAAGCGATCCGCTGGTCGACAAAGCACCAGCGCCAGCTCTCACCCGGCTCGAAAGAGCGCATGACCGGATGTCCCGTGTCCTCGAAGTGCCGCGAGGCGTGCCGGAGCGGCGACGAATCACAGCATCCCACGTGACCGCACTCCAGGCACAGCCGCAAGTGCACGGGGTGGGTGCCGGCCGCCCGGCATTCCAGGCAGGTGTCGCCCAGCGCGGAGGGCTCGGGGCGCGGCAGTTCCTGAAGATGAGGGCACTCGCTCATGATTGCCAGGTTAGATCGCGTCGAAGCGTGACGCGGTGGCGTCGTCGGCGAGGGATACGGGGTGGAGCGGACGGATGGATGCTTTTCCTCTCCTGGTGCTGGTCGCGGTCAGCGCGGCCGTCGCGGGTCTGGCCCGGCGGACGCCCGTACCCGCGCCGCTGCTGCTGGTGGCCGCGGGCCTGCTCGCGAGCTTCGTCCCGGGCATCCCGGACTACGCCCTGGATCCGGACGTCGTACTTCCGCTGGTGCTGCCGCCGCTGCTGCACCTCGCCGCCCTCGACAGCTCCTACCTCGGGCTGCGCGAGAACGTACGGCCGTTGGCGCTGCTGTCCGTCGGCTATGTGCTCTTCGCGACCGTCGCCGTCGGCGGGGTGGCCTACGCCCTCGTACCGGAGCTTCCGTTGACCGCCGCACTGGTGCTGGGCGCCGTGATCGCCCCACCCGACGCGGTTGCCGCCACCGCCGTCGCCCGCCGGATCGGCCTTCCGCACCGGATCGTGACCATCCTCAAGGGCGAGTCCCTGTTCAACGATGCCACGGCGATCACGGCGTACCGGGTCGCGCTGGCGGGCGCGGTCGGGGAGGGCATGACCTGGGCCGGGGGGATCGCGGAGTTCGCCCTCGCCGCGGGCGGAGGTGTGGGCATCGGTCTGCTGCTGATGGGCCCGCTGCACTGGCTGCGGACCCGGCTGCGGGATCCGTTGCTGCTGAACACCCTGTCGCTGCTCATCCCCTTCTTCGCGTACGGGGCCGCGGAGGCGGTCCACGCGTCCGGTGTGCTCGCCGTCGTGATCGTCGGCCTCTACCTCGGGCACCGGGCCTGGCAGGTCGACTTCGCGACCCGGCTCCAGGAGGAGGCGGTCTGGAAGATGATCGCTTTCATCCTGGAGTCATCGGTCTTCCTGCTGATCGGTCTCCAGCTGAGGATCGTGCTGCGGGGCCTCGACGACTATGCGCCGGGGGAGGCGGCGTGGTACGCGGTCGCCGTGTTCGCAGCGGTGGTCGTCTCGCGCTTCGTCTGGGTCTACCCGGCGACGTATCTCCCCGGGCTGCGGCAACCCGGCGACCCACCGCCGTGGACCCATCCCTTCGTGGTCTCCTGGGCCGGGATGCGCGGAGTGGTCTCGCTCGCCATCGCCTTCTCGATCCCGGAGACCGTGCACGGTGGAGGTGAGTTCCCGGCGCGCAACCTGCTGCTGTTCCTCGCCTTCACGACCGTGATCGGGACGCTGGTGGTGCAGGGGGTGACGCTCCCGCCGCTGATCCGTCTGCTGAAGCTGCCGGGCATCGACGAGCAGCAGTCGCTCCTGATGGAGGCCCAGGCGCAGAACGAAGCGTCGGCCGCGGCACAGCGGAGGCTCGAGGAACTGCTCACCGACCCGCGCAACTCCCTGCCGCCTCCCCTGGAGGAGCGCTTGCGCGCCGTGCTGGAACGGCGCCGCAACGCCGTGTGGGAGCGCCTCGGCGCGGTGAATGAGCTGACGGGGGAGACGGTCGACGAGACCTACCGGCGGCTGGCCCGGGAAATGATCGCCGCCGAGCGCGAGGTGTTCGTCAGGATGCGCGACGAGGGGCGGATCGACGACGAGATGCTGCGGACGCTGCTGCGCAGGCTGGACCTGGAGGAGGCGATGGCGTACGGGAAGGAGCTCGCGGGGTAGGGGACCTCGGGCTCCGGGCGGGCGACGACGGGTCCCGGGCCGGTCACGACGAGTCCGCATCCGTTACGAAGAAACAGCCGGATGCGTCACGAAGAGCCGGAGCCCGTCACTGCGGGTGCGGGCCGGTCGCAAGGATCCGGGGCGGTCGTGGCGGGTACAGGGGTCGGTGCGGGTGCGGGTGCGGGCCGGTCACGGCGGGTCGGAACCCGTCACCACGGCGGCCACGGTCGTGCCGGGTGCGAACGCGCCTTCCTCGGCCAGGGCCGTGAGGCCGTAGAGCATCTTGGCGACGTACAGGCGCTCCACGGACAGGCCGTGCCGGGCTCCGAAGTCCTCGGCGAAGGCGCGGAGTTCGGGGGTGAGCCTGGCATAGCCGCCGAAGTGGAAGCGGTCCTCGATCCGCCAGCCCCCGGTGCGGCCGCCGAACGCCGCGCACTGAAGCCGCTCTGTCTCCTTGTCGAGAAACCCGCCCTTGAGGACGGAGAATCCGATCGCCCTCTGTTCCGCGGCGAGCCCGGCCGCCAGCCCGGCCAGGGTGCCGCCGGTGCCGCACGCCACGGCCGCGACGTCGGCGGCCCTGCGCAGCTCGTGCCCGAGCGCGGAGCAGCCGCGTGCCGCCATCGCGTTGCTGCCGCCCTCGGGCACGAGATGGAAGTCGCCGAACCGGTTCCTCAGATGCCGCACCACCTCCGGCTCGGCCTTGCGGCGGTACGTTCCGCGGTCGAGGAAGACCAGGCGCATGCCGTCGGCAACACACCGGGCCAGGGAGTCGTTGAGCGGTCGGTCGGCCAGCTCCGCGCCCCGTACGACGCCGATCGTGCTCAGCCCGAGCAGGCGTCCGGCGGCGGCCGTGGCCCGCAGATGGTTGGAGTAGGCGCCGCCGAAGGTGAGGAGCGCCGTCCGGCCGTGCTCCGCCGCGGCACGCAGGTTGGGGGCGAGCTTGCGCCATTTGTTGCCGGGGATGTCGGGATGGATGAGGTCGTCCCGCTTGAGGAGGAGCCGGATTCCGCGGCGTGCGAACCGCTCGTCCTCGACCTGCCGCAGCGGCGAGGGCAGCCGCGGCCCCAGTGCGTCGAGGTCGGGTGCCGGAGAGCTCATGGGCCCATTGTCACCTGCGGTGATGCCGCACGGGTGCCGGCGGGCGCGGTCGTACGGACCGGTGGGGGCGGCTGGTCGCCGCTCCCACCGGTCCATCGTGGCGCTCGGGGCTCAGCTGCGCAGGAAGACGTCTACATGGGCCGCGGCATGACGGTCGACGGCGTCCAGCGCCTGCTGGGTCCCCTCCGGGGTGCCCGTGCCGTGGCGCTCCGCGTAGTACGCCGCGCCCAGTCTCTTCAACAGGTCGTGTCCCGTCCGCTGGGCCTGGACGTCGTCCAGCTTCTGCTTGCCCTGTGTGAGCCCGCGCTGCGCCTGCTCCTTGGCGCGGTCCAGGAACCCTGCCATGTGCTGCCTCCTGCGATCGGTGTGAATGGGGCGGAAGCCGACAGTCGCCTTCGTGCCTCGGCCGGTCCACGGCCTGCCGTGGGCCGGTCCCCGTGGGCCGGGTCCGTCGTGGTGAGAAGTGGGAGGAATCGGTGCCTTCAGGGTAGTCCACCAGGCTCCTCGCGCCCTTGTCGCACGCCGTCGTACGCCCGTCGGGTGGGCCGCGGAGCGTCCAGGCGGCGGGAGGTCCTGGGGGCTGCGTGCCCTCCGGCTGGGGCCTGCGGGGCTTCCGGCCGAGCGTCAGGGGCGGGTCGGGTGCGGGGCCGCGGGGTGTCCGGCGGGGCGTAGGGCATCCGGCGGAGGGCGCCGCCCCGGACGGCCGGTCTCACCCGGGAATGGGGTGACCTATTCCCACTCATTTGAGTAATGGTCGGCGGCCGAGGCGGCTGTCAGGATGAACGAGCAGGTGGGAAACGCGTGTGGCCAAGCCGAGGGGTGGGGACCGTGGATACCTTCACGCAGAGCCGCGAGTGCCGGGAGGCCGCGGATCTTCTCGAACGGTCGCGGAAGACGGTGAATCCCGCCCTGCGGGCGGCGGTCGACTCGCTGCCCGCCTCGATGCGGCGGATCGCCGCGTACCACTTCGGCTGGCAGGACGCCCATGGTGCGGCGACCGGAGGGAACGCGGGCAAGGCCATCCGGCCGGCCCTGGTCCTGGCTGCCACCCGGGCCCTCGGAGGCCGGGCCGAGCAGGCCGTGCGGGCCGCCGCCGCGGTGGAGCTCGTGCACAACTTCACGCTGCTCCACGACGATGTCATCGACCGCGATCCGACCCGTCGCCACAGGCCCACCGCCTGGGCCGTCTTCGGAGTGCCCCACGCCATTCTCGCCGGGGACGCGCTGCACTCGCTGGCCCTGCGGATCCTCGCCCAGGACCCGCACCCGGCCGCCACCGAGGCGGCCGGCCGGCTCGCCGCCTGCGTCGTCGAGCTGTGCGACGGCCAGTACGCCGACTGTGCCTTCGAGCAGCGGTCGGATGTCGGGCTCGACGAGAGCCTGGCCATGGCCGAGTCCAAGACCGGGGCCTTGCTCGGCTGCGCCTGCGCGCTCGGCGCGCTGTGCGCCGGGGCGGGAACGAGCGCGGCCGACGCCATGGATGCCTTCGGCAGAGAGGCGGGGCTCGCCTTCCAGCTCATCGACGACCTCATCGGCATCTGGGGGGATCCGGCCAGCACGGGCAAGCCCGCCGGGGCCGACATCGTGGCCCGGAAGAAGTCCCTCCCCGTGGTCGCCGCCCTGACGTCGGGCACGCCCGCCGCGGCCGAACTCGCGGACCTGTACGCCATGGAGGGCCCGCTGGACGGTGACGACCTGCGGCGCGCCGCGGACGCGGTCGAGCGTGCGGGAGGACGGGACTGGGCGCAGCGCGAGGCGTGCGTCCGAATGGCGTCCGCGATGGACCGGCTGGCCCGGGCGGTGCCGGACCTCGCCCAGGCCGGGGATCTGCTGTCCCTCGCGGAATTCGTCACCCGCCGCAACCGCTGAGAGAACGCGTGCGGCGGCTCCGGCCCGGGGCGGGTCTGCGTCCCGGGCCGAGGCCGCTACGGACAGCGGATGACCTGGCCCGCGTACGAGAGGTTGCCGCCGAAGCCGAAGAGCAGCACGGGGGCGCCGGACTCGACCTCACGGCGCTCCACCAGCTTCGACAGGGCGAGAGGGATGCTGGCGGCCGACGTGTTGCCGGACTCCACGACATCCCTGGCGATCACCGCGTTGACCGCGCCCAGCTTGCGGGCGACCGGCTCGATGATCCGCAGGTTGGCCTGGTGCAGGACGACCGCCGCGAGGTCCTCCGGCCGGACCCCGGCCTGTTCGCACACGCGCCGGGCGATGGCGGGGAGCTGGGTGGTGGCCCAGCGGTAGACCGCCTGGCCCTCCTGGGCGAAGCGGGAGGGCGTGCCCTCGATCCGTATGGCGTGGCCCATCTCCGGGACCGAACCCCACACCACCGGGCCGATGCCCGGCTTCTCCGCGGGCTCCTCGGTGGCGACGACCACGGCCGCCCCGGCGCCGTCGCCGACCAGCACGCAGGTCGACCGGTCCGTCCAGTCGGTGACCTCGCTGAACTTCTCGACACCGATCACCAGCGCCCTGCGGGCCGATCCCGCCCGGAGGGCGTGGTCCGCGGTGGCCAGGGCATGGGTGAACCCGGCGCAGACCACGTTGAGGTCCATGACGGCGGGGGAGGGGAGGCCGAGCCGGGCCGCCACGCGCGCCGCGGTGTTGGGGCTGCGGTGGACGGCCGTGCAGGTGGCGACGAGGACGAGGTCGATGTCCGCCGCGGAGAGGCCGCTGCTCGCCAGAGCCTTGGCCGCGGCGGCCGCGGCCATCTCGTCCACGGACTCGTCCGGCCCGGCGACATGGCGTGTACGGATGCCGACCCGGCTGCGGATCCATGTGTCGCTGGTGTCGACCATGGCCGCCAGGTCGTCGTTGGTCAGCACCGTGGCGGGCTGGTAGTGGCCGAGAGCCAGTACATGTGACCCGGTGATCATCGGGGGTCTCCCTGTTCATGCGGTGCCGGTACGTACCCATACTTGAGCCGACCGGGCGGTAATGAGAACGGGTGATCCACCAACGTTGTGCCGCGAGATCTGGAGGGCCCCGCACCTCACCGGCCGGTGCCACCCGCTCCGGACAGCCCGAGTGGGCCCGACCGGCTCTGCGGTCGGGCCCACTCCAGCTGTAGTGCTCAGCCGAACGGCATCCGGCGCGTCACACATCCCCGGTCTCCCAGCGGGCAGCCCTGGTCACCATCCGGAGCGCCGGCCCCTCGGAAGCGAGGTCGGAGCATGGGTCCGGCCCGGGTCAGCCGGAGTGAGTGTCCCGGCGGCGTGCCGTGGTCATCGCATCAGTGCTCGGCCTCGTAGTCGTGCATACGCTCGGCCAGCGGGAGAGGTGTCTCGTCGTGACCAGTGACGGACCCACTTGCCATGCGCGCGCACACCCCTCCGCAGGCGAGGAGTTGTTTGTCGCTGTGGTGTGAGACCACCACCGCATCGGTGTCCGGTGCGCTCCGGTAGTCGGTGCGGCAGACGATACAGACCAGCCCGGCAATCATCTCCTCGGTCGGTTCCGTAGGGCTGTGACGTCGGTTTGAGATCGCGTCAGATGAATACATACGTAGCAATCCTCTTGCACATGGCGTGACAGCGGGACTGGAGCGATTTCTGGCCAAGGCCAGAAGTCTCCTCGTGCTGTCGCGGACCCGGCTGTCGGGCCGACGACTCGTTGCGCACTCCGTGGTGACCGGCGGGTCGGCCCCTCTCCCGAACCCGCTGCGCCCGGCCGTGCCGTTCCCCCGGGGTCGGCGCCACGACGGATGACGGCATCCGAGGTGGCGGGGTATCGCCACCGTACTCTCGTCCCCTCTCGGGAGTGGACCGGTCCTCTTCCAGGCGGCGAGTGTCCGCCTTCCTTCGTGACTCCGACGACACCGCACGGCGCAGACGTGGTCAAGGCCGGTCGCCCAGGTCGTTGACCCGTGCAAGCGCACGTCCGCTCTGTTCACGGCGCTGTGCAGGCACCCGGGGGATCAGTTCGGCTCGGTCAGCCAAGGCCCGCTCAGCGGTAGCCTCTCCGGCCGTTGCCCTACGCCCCGGCGAGTTCGCGCACCATCGCCATGTCGCTGAACGGGAGTAGTTTCTCACCGACGATCTGGTACGGCTCGCTCCCTTTCCCCGCGACCAGGACGATATCGTCCGGTCCTGCGGCGGACAGGGCGAAGGCGATCGCCCGACGGCGGTCGGCGAACCGCTCGAACGGTGTGCCGGCCGCCGTAAGACCGGGGGTGATCTGGTCCAGGATCTTCTCGGGGTCTTCGGTGCGGGGGTTGTCCGAGGTGAGGACGCACAGGTCGGAGTGGGTTCCGGCGATTTCCCCCATCTCGGCGCGCTTGGTGGTGTCCCGGTCCCCGCCGCAGCCGAAGACAGTGATGACCCGGCCGGAGGCGAAGCCCCGGATGGTGGTCAGGACCTTCTCCAGGGAGTCCGGGGAGTGGGCGTAGTCCACGATCACGCACGTGCCGCCCGGGGTCTCGAAGCGTTCGAACCGGCCGGGGACGGGAGGCATCCGGTCGAGCGCGGCGACCAGTCCCGCCACGTCATGACCCAGGACGTGGCAGGCCGCTACGGTGGCCAGTGCGTTCGCCACGGAGAACCGGCCCGGGACGGGGATCGCCGCCGGGTACTTGCGGCCGTCGTGATGCAGGGTGAAACGCGTGCCGGAGGCGTCCACGAAGAGGTCCGTCGCCCGGTAGTCCGCCTCGGTGTCGAGGGCATACGTGGCCACCGCGCCGGGCATCATCGTCCGGATCCCGGCGCCCACCGAGTCGTCGGCGTTCACCACCGCGCTTCGGCACAGGCCCTGGAACAGGCGCAACTTGGCGTCCCGGTAGTTCTCCATCGTTCCGTGGTCGTCCAGGTGATCCTGCGTGAGGTTGGTGAAGACGCCGACGTCGATGAAGGAGTGGTCGACCCGGTGTGTCAGCAGGCCCATGGACGTGGCTTCCAGTACGACGCTCCCGGCCCCGCGGTCACGCATGCATGCCAGCAGGTACTGGAGGTCCGGCGATTCCGGCGTGGTCAGTACCGACCTCGGCATCGGGATCAGTTCGTCCCCGATCCGGCTGCCGGCCGTGCCGATGACGCCCACCTCGGCGCCCTCGGCGATCCGCAGCACGGACTCGACCATGTAGGACACCGATGTCTTTCCGTTGGTGCCGGTGACCGCCACCATGTCCATCTGCCGCCCGGGCTCGCCGTGGTAGCGGGAGGCGACGATCGCGGCCGCGGTCCGCGTGTCCGGGACGCGTACGGCGCACACGCCCGCGGCCGACGCCCACACCGACGCCGGAAGACCGGGCCCCCCTCCGTCGACGAGTACGGCCGCCGCGCCGCGTGCGAGGGCCGGTCCGACGGACTCGGGGCCGCCGCCACGGTGGCCGGGCACCGCGATGAACAGTGAGCCCGGCGAGACCCGGTGAGCGTCGAAGCACGCCCCCGCGGTGATCCGCGTTTCCGGACTGCCCTGAAGAACCTGGTGGTCGTGCCCGGCCAGCAGCTCGCTCAGCTTCATGTGATCCCTTCGAAGGTGGCTCGACCGATCGCGCGGCCGTTGCCAGGCGGCAGCGCCGACGGCGTGCCGGCAGCTGCGGTGGTGGTGATCTGCGGTGGCGGTCCGCGGTAGGTGATGCGAAAGCGATGCCAAAGGTGCGGCGGGGGCATCCCGGGCCAGCGGGACGCGGCAGCTCAGTCCTGCGCGCAGGGGCGAGGGGTGTTCACGGAGACGAGTGACCACCAGGGACGTGACCCGCGGGCGGCTCAGGGGCTCGGACGGTGACCGGGCAGGGGCCCGGGGAAAGGCGGCTGAGGATCGCTAGCCGTGGCCGTGCAACGCCGTGCGGCCGGTCTCCGGCGCCTCGGCGTCAATCGCACTCGACGGGCTGACGGCGACCGCACCGGCGGCAACCGGGCACAGCACGCAAGAGGTCTGCCGCAGGCGTTCCCTCATCGCACATGTCCGACCCATGGGGGCGAGTGTACGGCCAATGGAGCGGTGCGGATCCCCATGCGACCGGCCGGCACCGCCGACCGCCGGGCCGACGGCCACTCGCCGTAGCATGGTGCCGCCCTTCCGCAGGCCAGGCCTCTACGCCGAGGGAATGTGCACAGCGGGGCAGCCGGATCGCCCCCTCCGAAGAGCGGGACGCGGGGCGCGGATCCAGGTGCCGTGAGGGCTGCGGTGACGGGAGCGATCCTGCAGCATGAACGGGACCAGGGGCTCGCCGGGAAGGCCGCGAAGCCCGTCCCGCGGTCCCCGAGCGGCACCCTGGCGAGAGCTCCGGCACTCCGCTCACGCAAGAGCCCGAATGACACAGCGCCCCGGCCGACCAGGGCGCTGCCCAGCAGGCCGGACGGGTCCCCGCCGGCGCGCGGTGGGCCGTATGGCATACGAGACCCGCAAGCGACATACGACCGCACCCGGTCCGTCATGGACTCCGTACGGGGAGTCGTGCGGACCGGGTGCGGCCAGAAGAGCCCTGCGACATGGGAAAGCGCAGGTCACATGGTTAAGCCAAGATCAGGCCTTCTTGGTCTCCCAGAAGATCTTGTCGATCTCGGCGATGAGGTCCAGCAGCTTCTGGCCGGACGCCGGGTCGGTCGAGCCCTTGGCGGCGCTCGCGGCCTTCAGCGCATCGTTGACCAGCTGGTGGAGCTGCGGGTACTTCTCGAAGTGCGGGGGCTTGAAGTAGTCACTCCAGAGCACGGAGATGTGGTGCTTCGCAAGCTCCGCGCGCTCCTCCTTGATGACAATGGCCCGGGTGCGGAAGGCCGCGTCCTCGTTGGCCTGGTACTTCTCCTGAATTGCCTTGACGGACTCGGCCTCGATACGGGCCTGCGCCGGGTCGTAGACGCCGCAGGGCAGATCGCAGTGGGCGCTGACCTGCACCTTGGGGGCGAACAGGCGGGCGAGCATAGAGCTGTCCTTCCTCGTGATCGTCTTCTCACGTGGGAGATTACTCCGTGGCGGAGACCTTTTCGCGAGTGCCCCAGGGGGCTTAGGACAAAAGTCCAGTGTCACGCTGGTACTGGTGGAGGAACGGACCGGGAGGTGCCGGATGCCCGAGGGTGGCCGGTGGCAGGGGTACGAGCAGGGCCGCGATCGTGAGCCGGAGCGCCGGGGTGCGCTGCCGTACGGGCTCGCCGAGGTGGTAGGGCCGTCCATGGCCCCGACGCTGCACCCGGGGGACCAGCTCGTGGTCCAGTACGGCGCGACGGTACGGCCGGGCGATGTCATCGTGCTGCGGCACCCGATGCAGCAGGACCTGCTGATCGTGAAGCGTGCTGTGGAGCACCGGGAGGGCGGCTGGTGGGTGCTGGGCGACAATCCGTTCGTCGAGAACGACAGCCGGGAGTTCGGCACCGTCCCCGATGAGCTGGTGCTGGCCCGCGCCCGCGTACGGCTGCGGCCCCCGAGCGCGCTCCGGGGTCAGCGGTCGCCGGGGGCGCTGCTGTGCTGGGCGGTCTCGGCCGTCCGGCCTCTGAAGCCGGTACGTTCGGTGCGCTCCGTGCGATCCGCACGCTCCGGCCCGGGCTCCGAGCGTTCGCTCTCCAAGCGTTTGCGGGCCCGGTAGGCCGCCACGTTGGCACGCGTCGCACAGCGGTCCGAGCAGTAGCGCCGCGAGCGGTTGGTCGAGGTGTCCAGGTAGGCGTTGCGGCAGGGCGCGGCCCGGCAGATGCCGAGGCGGTCCACGCCCAGTTCGGTGAGGTGGAAGGCGAGCCCCATCGAGGCGGTCGCGGCGTAACCGGCGGTCGCGTTCGCCGGGTGGTCGGCGATATGCATGTGCCAGTCGGGCCGGCCGTCCGCGTCGCGTGTCTCGTGGCCGGAGACCTGCGGGCTGACCGGGAACTCCATCAGCAGGGCGTTGAGCAGGTCCACGGCCCGTACCTCGTCGCCCTCGTCGGCGGCCTCGAAGATCGAGCGGAGCCGGCCGCGTACGGTACGCAGCCGGGTGACATCGGCCTCCGTCGCCCGCCGGGCGGCCTGCGAACCGGCGCCGAAGAGCGCCCGTACCGCCTCGACCGACGTCAGCTCGTCCTTGCCGCGGGCCGGATCCTCGCTGTTGACCAGACGGACGGCATAGTCCGAGTAATAGGCCAGTTCCAATTGTGGTCCTTACGGGGGCGGTCTACGGTCGGTGGTGAGCGGTGTAACGAGCGAGTCAGCTTCGAGGGTATTACGTATCGGGGGATACGGGAGGGATCGGCATGACGGAGACCGTGGCCCGCGCCGACTGGGCGGCCTGGCAGAGCAGTTGGGACCGGCAGCAGGAGTGGTATCTGCCGGACCGCGAGGAGCGTTTCCGGGTGATGCTCGACATGGTCGAGGCGCTGGTGGGCCCCGAACCGAAGGTGCTCGATCTCGCCTGCGGTACCGGCAGTATCTCGGACCGGCTGCTGCGCCGGTTCCCCCGGGCGGTCAGCACCGGTGTCGACCTCGACCCGGCGCTGCTGACCATCGCCCGCGGCACCTTCGAGGGTGAGAGCAGGGCCGAGTTCATCACCGCGGACCTCACCGACCCCGGGTGGACGAGCAGGCTGCCGCACCGGCAGTACGACGCGGTCGTCACCGCGACCGCTCTCCACTGGCTGCGGAGCGAGCCGCTGAAGCGGCTCTACGGAGAGATCGCCGGGGTGGTGCGGGACGGCGGGGTGTTTCTGAACGCCGACCACATGCCCGACACGTCCACCCCTCGCATCAACGAGGCCGAGCGCGCCTTCCGCCACGCGCGGCAGGAGCGGGAGAAGGGGGCGGGCGTCCAGGACTGGCAGGACTGGTGGCGCGACGTGGCGGCCGACACGGTCCTGGCGGGACCGGCGATCGAGCGTTTCAAGATCTTCGGCAATCCGATCGACGGAGACCACAGCGACGGAGAGGTGCAGTCGGTCGCCTGGCACGCGGAGGCGCTGCGCGCCGCGGGCTTCGGTGAGGCGCGGGCCGTGTGGTGCTCGCCGACGGACGCGGCGGTCCTCGGACTGAAGTGACCCTCAAGTGACCCCGGCCCGCGTGGCCCGGGATCATGGGACGCTCACGGGACCCGCCTCGCACGGCAACCGCTTCGCGCAGCTCTGTCTCGCGTGGCATGCCTACGCGGTCCCGCCTCTCGCGCGGCATGCCTACGCGGTCCCGCCTCTCGCGCGGCTCTGCCTCGGGCGGTCCCGCCTCGCGCGGCTGTCTCGGGCGGTCCGGCCTTGCGCGGCTCTGCCTTGGGCGGTCCGGCCTCGCGCGCGGTCCTGCCCGGCGTAGCTCTGCCTCCGCGACCCTGACTCGCGCCCTGCCCCGGCGAACGCGGCTGCGTCTCATGCCGCCCCGGGGCGTCCGGACCTTCCCCTGCAACGGAACTCCGGGAAACGCCGGAGTCCCCGAACCAACACGTTCGGGGACTCCGGGGGTCGGGGCTCGTCGCCGTCGGCCCTCGAAGGACGCGGACAGGGTCCGCAGGGCTCCGAGGGCTCGAGCGGGCTCAGAGCACCTTGGAGAGGAATCCCTTGGTCCGCTCGTGCTGCGGGTTGCTCAGCACCTCCCGCGGGTGGCCCGACTCGACCACCACACCGTCGTCCATGAAGACCAGCGCATCGCCGACCTCCCGGGCGAAGCCCATCTCGTGGGTGACGACGATCATGGTCATCCCGTCCTCGGCGAGACCGCGCATGACGTCCAGCACGTCACCGACGAGCTCCGGGTCCAGGGCCGACGTCGGCTCGTCGAAGAGCATGAGCTTCGGCTCCATCGCCAGCGCGCGGGCGATGGCCACGCGCTGCTGCTGCCCGCCGGAGAGCTGGGTGGGGTAGCTCCCGGCCTTGTCGGCCAGGCCGACCCGGTCGAGCAGCCGCGCGGCGCGCTCCCGCACCACCGCCTTGGTCTCGCCCTTGACCTGGACGGGGGCCTCCATGACGTTCTCCAGCGCCGTCATGTGCGGGAAGAGGTTGAACCGCTGGAACACCATGCCGATGTCCCGGCGCCGCAGGGCGACCTCGCTGTCCTTGAGCTCGTAGAGCTTGTCGCCCTTCTGCCGGTAGCCGACCAGGTCGCCGTCGACGTAGAGCCGGCCGGCGTCGATCTTCTCCAGGTGGTTGATGCACCGCAGGAAGGTGGACTTCCCCGACCCGGAGGGGCCGATGAGGCAGAAGACCTCGCGCGGGGCGACCTCCAGGTCGATGCCCTTGAGGATGTGCGCGGGACCGAAGGACTTGTGGACGCCCTCGGCCTTCACCATCGCGTTCATGGGTCAGACCCCCTGACGGTTGCTGAAGGAGGTCAGGTTGACCTTGAGCCGCTGGAGCGGGGTCAGCGGCAGAGTGCGCGTCGCACCCTTGGCGTAATGCCGCTCCAGATAGTACTGGCCGATGCTGAACAGGCTGGTCAGCACCAGGTACCAGACGGAGGCGACCAGAAGGAGCTCGAAGGTGGCGAACGAGGTCGAGCCGATGTTCTGGGCCGCGCGCAGCAGGTCCACGTACGACACGACCGTCACCAGCGACGAGGTCTTGAGCAGGTTGATGAACTCATTGCCGGTCGGCGGGATGATCACGCGCATGGCCTGCGGGAGGACCACGCGGCGCATGGTCTTCGTGCTGGTCATGCCGAGGGCGTGCGACGCCTCGGTCTGTCCCTCGTCCACCGACTGGATGCCCGCACGCACGATCTCCGCCATGTAGGCGCCCTCGTTCAGGCCGAGCCCGAGCAGGGCGACCATGAACGGGGTCATGACGTCGGTCATCTCGTCCTTGTAGAAGCCGAGATTGAGGACGGGGAAGATCAGGGCGAGGTTGAACCAGATCAGCAGCTGCACCAGCACCGGTGTGCCACGGAAGAACCAGATGTAGAGCCAGGCGACGCTGCCGGTCACCGGGTTCTTCGACAGCCGCATCACAGCGAAGATCAGGCCGAGGACCAGGCCGATGAGCATGGAGAGCACGCTGATCAGCAGGGTGCGGCCGGCACCCGCCAGAATGCGGTCGTCGAAGAGGTAGTCCCCGACCGTCGTCCAGCGGATGTTGCCCTGCGAGAAGGAGTACACCAGCAGGGCCAGCAGACCGAGGACGACCACGGCGCTGATCCAGCGGCCGTAGTGCCTGACCGGGATGGCCCGGATCTCCTCGGGTACCACAGAGGTCTCCTTGGAGACCTGGCGCCCGCCGGGGTGGTTCCCGGCGGGCTCCTTGTCGAACTTGTCACTCACTGCGACTGCCCTTCGAATGGACCTGGATCAGGAACCGGCGTTGACAGTGGCCTTGTCCACGGCGCTGTCGGTCACGTCCCACTTCGCGAGGGCCTTCTCGTAGGAGCCGTCGGCGATGCTCCTGTCCAGCGCCTCCCTGAGGGCGTCGCGCAGCTGGGTGTTGTCCTTGTCCACCGCGATACCGAACGGTCCGGCCTCGGTCTGGTCGCCCGTGACCTCGAAGTCATCGCCGCCGCCGGCGGTCTTCGCGATGTACGACGCGACGGGGAAGTCGTTGAGGTCGGCCACCGCGCCGCCGGACTTCACCCGGGTCTGGGCCTCGGCGTCGCTGTCGAAGGACTCGATCGTGAGCTTGCCCTTCTTCTCCTTGTCGCACTTCTTGGCCTGGTCCTTGAAGGTGGTCTCGTAGATCGTGCCGCGCTGGACGGCGACCTTCTCGCCGCACAGGTCGTCCAGCGACTTGATGCCCTTCGGGTTGCCCTTCTTGACGAGGAGCGAGACGCCCGAGTTGAAGTAGTCGACGAAGTCGACGCCCGGCCCGGCCTTCTTGCCCTTGTCGTCGATGCCCTGCTGGCGCTCCTTGGTGTCACTCATCGCGGACATGATGACGTCCGAACGACCGGAGTTCAGACCGGTGATCAGACCGTCGAAGGTGCCGCTGGTGAACTGGAACGTCACCCCGAGCTGCTTCGACAGGGCGTTGGCGACCTCGGGGTCGACGCCGACGATCTTGCCACCCTCCTCGAACTCCATCGGGGCGTACGTGGCGTCCGTGCCGACCTTGATGACCTTGGATTCCTGGATCGACTTGGGCAGCTTGGAGAAGAGGGGCGCCGCGCTTCCCTGGACGCTCCCGCCCTCCTTGCCGCCTTCGGTCTGGTCGCCGCACGCGGTCAGCAGCAGGGCGCCGGTGACCGCGATCGCGCCGGCTGCGGCCATCCGGGATCTGGCTGCGGCCGCACGACCTGAGGTGCTTGCGGTCATTGCTGGTTCCTCCTGCAGGTGAGGGAATGCGGGTGGCCGGGCACACGTATTCGAGTGTGGCCACCGTGTGTGATGGGCGCATCTTGCCATCCGGACGGCTCCGATCAGGGGGCCAGTCGTGTCAAAATCGGATAACGGGCGACCCCCTTGACGTGCCGGGCCTCTCCTGACGACGGGACTGTGCGGCGCGTTTCCGGAGCGACATCACGGCACCTTCTTCGAGATGTCTTATTACATGGACATCCGGTAGCAGTTTTACCGATTTCACCGTAAACGCGAAGTGACGGTACGGCGCTGCAATGGAAGTCACTCGTCCATGGATCCGTGCGTCCGGTAGAAAAGACCCTTACACCCCTCACCCGGGGCTCAGGGCGCGTGTGCGGCGCGCCCGGCGTTCGTACCTTCCCCCGTGCGGCGGCCATCCGCCAAGCAGGGCAACGGACGCGGTGCCCGCCCGCTCCTCAACCTGGGGCGGTTTACCCTCAACAGAATTCAGACAAAGGGGTCAACAAGTGGCAGCGGAGATCGTGAATCCTCGCAGTGGCGGCGATACGGACGGCGAAGGGCTCTTCGATCCGGCCTTCGCACTCCACCGCGGCGGCAAGATGGCCGTCCAGGCGACGGTGCCGGTCCGGGACCGGGACGACCTGTCCCTCGCCTACACGCCGGGCGTCGCCAAGGTGTGCAGCGCGATCGCGGAGCAGCCGGAGCTCGTCCATGACTACACCTGGAAGTCGCAGGTCGTGGCCGTGGTGACGGATGGCAGTGCGGTGCTCGGGCTCGGTGACATCGGTCCGGAGGCGTCGCTTCCGGTGATGGAGGGCAAGGCCATCCTCTTCAAGCAGTTCGGCGGGGTGGACGCTGTCCCGATCGCTCTGGACTGCCGGGACGCCGACGAGATCGTGGAGACCGTCGTCCGGCTCGCTCCGTCCTTCGGCGGGGTGAACCTGGAGGACATCTCCGCCCCGCGCTGCTTCGAGATCGAGCGGAAGCTCCAGGAGCGCCTGGACATCCCGGTCTTCCATGACGACCAGCACGGCACGGCGGTCGTCACGCTCGCCGCGCTCCGCAACGCCGCTCAGCTCACTCAGCGGGGGCTCGGCCAGCTGCGCGCCGTGATCTCGGGTGCCGGCGCGGCGGGAGTCGCCATCGCCAAGATCCTCGTCGAGGCCGGCATCGGTGATGTGGCGGTCTGCGACCGCAAGGGCATCGTGAGCCAGGACCGCGAGGATCTGACGGACGTGAAGCGGGAGCTGGCGGGCTTCACCAACAAGGCCGGGCTCTCGGGGTCGCTGGAGACGGCTCTGGACGGGGCGGACGTCTTCATCGGCGTTTCCGGTGGCACGGTCCCGGAGACGGCGGTGGCGACGATGGCGAAGGACTCCCTGATCTTCGCCATGGCCAATCCGAACCCGGAGATCCACCCCGAGGTCGCGAGCAAGTACGCGGCCGTGGTCGCCACCGGGCGCAGCGACTTCCCGAACCAGATCAACAACGTGCTCGCCTTCCCGGGGATCTTCGCGGGGGCGCTGCAGGTGCGGGCGTCGCAGATCACGGAGGGGATGAAGCTGGCCGCCGCGGAGGCGCTGGCCGCCGTGGTGGCCGACGAACTGAGCGCGGACAAGGTGATTCCGTCGCCGTTCGACGAGCGGGTCGCTCCGGCCGTCACGGCGGCCGTGGCCGCCGCGGCGCGCGCGGAGGGCGTTGCCCGGCGGTAGCCACCGCCGGGCGTGGCCTGCTTGATACGG
>NZ_JBQQBW010000120.1:0-19228 GCF_052245415.1 Streptomyces sp. 8N706
GTGGTGACCTGTGGCGCCGAGGACTGGGGTGAGCCGGTCGATGTCGTCCTCGACGGGGTCGGCGGCGATCTGCTGCCGCGTGCGGTGGGGCGCTCGCCCCGTTCGGCCGTCCGGTCGCATTCCGCTCCCGCGGCGGGACGGTTCCGGCGCATGAACTGCTGTCCCGGTCCGCGTCGGTCACCGGTCTGCAGATGGCCCGGTTCGCGACCGCCCACGCCGACGTCTACGAGCGGCACCGGCGGGAGCTGAGCGAGCTGTCCGCCACCGGGCGGATCCGTACCGCCGTCCATGCCGAACTCCCTTTGGAGGAGGCGTCGAAGGCGCACGAGACCGTCGAGTCACGGGCCAATCCTGGCAAGGTCGTACTCCGGACGAGCTGAGTGGCGCACGGTGCTTGTGGGGAGGATCGCCGGGCACGTACCTTCGACGCCCGGACATGGGACGTCGGATGTCCTGCTCATCGGCTGAAGGGACGTGTCATGCGGTCAGATTTCCGTCCACGCGCCAGACCGCATCCGATGGGACGCCGGTGGCATCCCCTCCTGTTCTTACTCGCCGCCGCGGTGCTCATCCCGCCGATGGCCTCCCCACGGGCCGCGGCCTCGGAGGACTCTCCGGCCGCGGCCCGTACCGGCGTCGAGCAGCAGGTGCTGTTCAAGGCCTCCCAGGACCCCGGCTACGCCTGTTTCCGCATCCCGGCGATCGTGCGGACCACCCGGGGCACGCTGCTCGCCTTCGCCGAGGGCAGGGTGAAGAACTGCGGCGACGCCGCGGACATAGACCTGGTCCTCAAGCGCTCCACCGACGGCGGGCGCACCTGGGGGCCGCTTCGCGTGATCGACGAGGGCGGCGGGGACACCCACGGCAACCCGGCTCCGATCGTGGACACGCGCACCGGACGGATCGTGGTCGCCAGCACGTACAACGAGGGCCGGGACGACGCCGAGAGCTGCGCCGTACCGTGCGACCGCACCCCGCACCTCCAGTACAGCGACGACGACGGCGCCAGCTGGTCCCCGCCGCGGGACCTGACGGACTCGATCCGGCGGCCGGACTGGAACTCCTGGTACGCCACCGGGCCCGTGCACGGCATCCAGTTGACGCGCGGCCGGCACGCCGGCCGGCTGGTGTTCGGCATCAACGCCGAGACCCACGACGGGGCCCGGATCACCGCCAACCACGCGGCGCTGGTGCACAGCGACGACGGCGGCCGGCACTGGCGCGTCGGCGCGGTGGACTCCTGGCCGGTCGCCGACGACGGGACGTTCCGTCAGAAGCCGTCCGAGATGACCCTTCTCGAGCGGAGTGACGGGGCGGTCTACGTCAACGGGCGCGAGCAGGACGGCACGGACCTGGGACACCGGACGTACGCCATCAGCCGTGACGGCGGAGAGAGCTTCGCCGCACCCTTCCGCTCGATCCCCGGCCTCTATACACCGATGGTGCAGGGTGCGGCCCTGCGGCTGCGCAGCCGGGCCGGCGACGGCTACAGCAGACTGCTGTTCTCCTCGCCCGCCGACCCCGACCGGCGCCGCACCATGACGATCCGCTCCTCCTACGACGAGGGGCGCACCTGGGAGAGCGTCGACCGGGGCAGTCGGGTGACCACCGACTGGTCGGGCTACTCCGACTTGGTGGTTGTCTCCCACGACGTGATCGGACTCCTCTACGAAGGCGGGGCGGTCGACGCGCGGGACGAGATCCGCTTCGCCCGATTCACCGAGGACTGGCTCGGCCCGCGCCGCGGGCCCGGCCCGAGGACCGAGGACCGGGCGCCCCGGGCCCGCGACGCGTCCGTGCTTGGTGGCCCGACCCTGATGGGCGGCCCGTTCGGCCGTGCACTGTCCTTCGACGGCACCGACGACGCCGTACGCCTCCCCTACCGCGGCTCACTGCCCCTGGGCAGCGGGGACTTCACCGCGAGCCTGTGGTTCCGGTACACCGCCACCAGCGGTGAGCAGCCGTTTCTGTGGATGGGCGGCGTCGGACCCAGGAACCCGCAGGTGTGGCTGCGGGGGCGGCCGTCCATGGGCCGGGTGACCGCGCTCGTCACCGCCGTGGACGGCGCGCGCCCCGCCGCGACGGCCACGGTCAGCAGCGACGGCGCGTACAACGACGGCGCATGGCACCATGTGGCGCTGCGCCGGTCCGAGGGGCGTCTCCTCCTCACCGTCGACGGCGGGCGGACGCTCGCGGCCGATGTGCCGGGTTCGGTGAGCCGGTCCTCGACCTTTGGGGTCCATCTGGGCCAGTCGGCGGACAGCCGCTCCTGGCTGAACGGAGGGCTCGACGAGGTCCGGGTGTACGACCGGGCGCTGTCCGACGAGGAACTGGAACGGCTCCGCGTGGCCGACGGGCCCATCGGCCGTTCCCCCGTGCTGTGGCTGCCGCTGGACCACGTCCGCCCGAGGTGAGGGGAAGGTCACCTCGGGCGGAGTGCGGGTGTCCCCGGGGCGGGAGCGCCCCGGGCACACCGTGGGGGCCGTGGGGACGAGCGGGGCCCCCGGCGGGGGTCAGTTGAGGCAGCCGGAGATGAGGGCGGTCCCGCCGACGCAGTTGGTGGGGCTGTTACCGGTGATGGTGGTGTTGAGGGCCAACGGGAGGCTGGTTCCGAGGCGCAGGAGCGGCGCCGGGGTGGAGGCGCTCTGGGAGGTGCTGTTCTGGAGGGCAGGCGTGCCGAAGTTCCAGAACAGACCGCCCTGAGCACCGGTGGTCGTGACGGTGTTGTCACTGACGTTGCTGCTGACGTTGCTGCTGACATTGCTGCTGACATCGCTCGTGACGTCGGAGCTGACATTGCCGTTGCTGTCGGTGCTGACGGTGCTGTCCCTGATGGTGGTCAGCGAGTTCTGGTCGTCATCGTCCCCGACGGAGAGAGCGGCGCCGAGGCCGGCGGTGGGCCGGAGGAGGGGGGTGCCGTCGATCGTGACCTTGCCGTTGCTGAGGATGCCACCGGCCAGGCCGCCGAGCCTGCTGACGGTGTTTCCGGTGATGGCACTGGTGTCGAGCTCCGCGGTGCCGCCGTTGGCGACGCTGATGCCTCCCCCATCGCCCTGCGCGGTGTTTCCGCTGACGACGCTGGTCTCGAGCCCGAGCGTGCCGCCGTCCTGTACGAGGATGCCGCCCCCGTCGGAGGTGGTCGAGCCGCCGGAGACGGTGAGGTTCTCCAGCGCGAGATTGCCGTCGGCGCCGATGTCGAAGATGCGGAAGGGGTCCTGAGCGGTGTCGTCCCGGACGATGGTGGCGCCGTTGCCCTGGACGGTGACGGGCTTGACGATGGCCGGCAGCCCGTCCTCGCCGCTGACGGGCGTGGTGAGGTGGTAGGTGCAGCCGAGCGCCAGCGCGAGGGTGTCTCCGCTGCCGCCGTTGGCGGCGTTGAGTGCCGCGATCAGCCGACCGGTGTCGCACGGCACGGCGGTGGCCGCACGCGCGGGTACGGCCAGCGCCCCTACCACCAGGGCGGCGCAGACAGGGGCTAGACACAGACGGGTGAACTTCACGGGCTCTCCTCTGGTGTGCGGTGGGACCGCATGGAGTGGATGAACCCAGTAACCGTGAACCCCACCACCTGCCGATCATCGGATTTATAGAGCAATGAAGGCCCCGGCCCCCCAATGAGGTGATGGATAGGGCCACTTGCTCGATAGATGGCAGCCTCACGCAATGGCTTCGGCCGCCCGCCGGTGCCTCCGGCGGACGCGGGGCGGAGCCGGGCGGGACGCCGGGCGAGGTCCGTGCGGACGCGCTCGTCCCACCTGCCCTCCGCGGGAACCGCCGGAGCGCGAGCGGCGTCTTCCTGGGTGCGACGGACGCACTGCGGCGAGCCCCTCGGGCATCGCCCCCGCCCCCTTCCGGCAGGCGCCGGGGGCGGGAGACGACGGCAACGAGGCAGTGCCGGCCCGGACCCTCTGTAAAGCGGCCGTGACCGCCCGGGGCGGATTCGGTGGAGATTGCGGCGGCCGGAGCTTACCCAGGAGTCAGGAATGGCCCAAGCTATGAACATCGGGACTGCACATCGCCTCCTGACCAGCGCAAATGTTGCATTTCCGATTTCGGAACGACTCTCCCTTTCGGGGGCCCCATCGGGTACCGTCGCGGCGCTGTGCTGAGCACGCTAGGAGCAGGTCATTGCGCGAGTTCACCGTCCCTCCAGCGGAGACGCCGCCCCAGGTCGGAGGCCTGGCTGATGCGGTCTTCGACCAGGCCGCCGAGGACCCGCACCGGGTGGCGCTCGGCCGGAAGGTCGGCGGCGAGTGGCGGGATGTGACCACGGCCGAGTTCCGTGACGAGGTGCTGGCCCTCGCCAAGGGGCTGCTGGCCCACGGTGTCCGGTTCAACGACCGCGTGGCGATCATGTGCCGTACCCGCTACGAGTGGACCCTGTTCGACTTCGCGCTCTGGTCGATCGGCGCCCAGCCGGTGCCGGTGTATCCGACCTCCTCCGCGGAGCAGGTCTGCTGGATGCTGTACGACGCGGGCGTCACCGCCGTCATGGTCGAGACCGAGGACCATGCCATGACGGTCGGGTCGGTGATCGACCGGCTGCCTCAGCTGACCCGGCTGTGGCAGCTGGACGCCGGCGCCGTGACCGAGCTGATGGCGGCCGGGCAGCACATCGACGACGAGGTGGTCCACCGCCACCGGATGGCGGTCACCCCCGGCTCCACCGCCACCGTGATCTACACCTCCGGGACGACCGGCCGCCCCAAAGGCTGCGTGATCACTCATGCGAACCTCATGTTCGAGACCGACACCCTGGTCGCGCGCTGGGAGCCGGTGTTCCACTCCAAGCCCGGTGACCAGATGTCCACCCTGCTCTTCCTCCCGCTCGCCCATGTCTTCGGACGGATGGTGGAGATCACGGCGATCCGCGGCAAGGTGAAACTGGGCCACCAGCCGAGCCTCAACGCCAACGCTCTTCTGCCGGATCTCGCCGCCTTCAAGCCGACGTTCATCCTGGCGGTGCCGTACGTCTTCGAGAAGGTCTTCAGCGCCGCGCGCCGCAAGGCGGAGGCGGACGGAAAGCTCGGGCCGTTCGACAAGGCCGTCGATGTCGCGGTGCGTTACGCGGAGGCGCTGGAGCACAAGGCGTTCGAGACCGGGCGCGGCCCGGGCGCGGGCCTGCGCGTGCAGCACCAGCTGTTCGAGAAGCTCGTCTACAGCAAGCTGCGCGAGGCGATGGGCGGACGGATCCGTACCGCGATGTCGGGCGGCTCGGCGATGGAGCGGCGGCTCGGGCTGTTCTTCGCGGGGGCGGGCATCACGGTGTACGAGGGCTACGGGCTGACCGAGTCCACCGCCGCGGCCACCGCCAATCCGGTGGGGGCCACCCGCTACGGCACGGTCGGGCGGCCGATCCCCGGCACCACCGTGCATATCGCGGACGACGGCGAGGTGTGGCTGCACGGCCGTCACGTGTTCGAAGGCTATCTCAACGCCCCCAAGGAGACCGAGGCGGTGCTCAGGGACGGCTGGCTGGCGACCGGGGACCTCGGAGCGCTCGACGGGGACGGCTATCTGCGGATCACCGGGCGCAAGAAGGAGATCCTGGTGACCTCGGGCGGCAAGAGTGTGTCGCCCATCCCTCTGGAGGAGCGGGTACGGGCCCACCCGCTCGTCGCCCAGGCGATCGTGGTCGGCAACGACCGGCCGTACGTCGCCGCGCTCGTCACCCTCGACCCGGACTCCGTGGAGCACTGGCTGCACATGCGGGGCAAGCCGAAGATGAAACCCGCCGAGCTGGTCCGGGACAAGGATCTGGAGACCGAGATCCGGCGGGCGGTGGTCGCGGCGAACACCCTGGTGTCGCAGGCCGAGTCGATCCGGACGTTCCGGATCCTGGCGGCCCAGTTCTCCGAGGAGCACGGTCTGCTCACGCCGTCGCTGAAGCTGAAGCGCAAGGCGATCGAGAAGGCGTACGCCAGTGAGGTCGACGCGCTGTACCACACCTGAGCCGCCGGGGGCCGCGCGTGAATGCGGCTCCGGGGAGCTTCCCGGCAAACCCTCCCGGTCACAGCACTGGTGCCGCGCCGGCCAAGGTCCGCCCGGTAGCGAGGTGACCTGGTGCGGTCAGCTGCAAGGCGCCGGATTTCAGCCTCTGGGGTGCCCCCTGCCGAAGGCCAGGGGAGGGCCTACTCGGTCCTTCGGGCAACGCAGCTGGGGCCCCTCCCAGCGGCAGCTGGGGAGGCCGTGCCAGGGCAGCGAGCGGGGTGAACCTTGGCCGGCGCGGCACCAGAGGTACGGCGCCACCGACCGGCGCTGATCCACCGCCGCCTTCGGCCTGGTCCGACCCACGGGTACGGCGCCGCCAGCCGGCCGCTCGTCCCGGGCCGGCGCTTCCCTCCCGGCCGCCGGTTCACCCGGGAGTGCCCGAGCCACCCCCTGCCGGACCAACTGCCCTGCCTCTTCCGCCAAGATGTCCTTCCCGCGGCCAATCCGCACGCGAGCCGGTTCCGAATCACCGGTGGAGCCTGCGCGGACGCGGGCATGCCCGCGTGAAGGATGGGCGGCGGACAGCCGCCCGGTGCTTGGAGGAAACATGGGGTCCGCAGATCTCCACAGCCATACCCGGCCCGGACCGGCCGGGCCGGATCTGCAGGAGCTGTTGGGCTTGGTCGCCCGAGGCGACCAGGAGGCTTTCAGCCGTGTCTACGACGCGGTGTCCGGCCCCGTCCTCGGCCTCGTCCGCGGGGTGCTCCGCGACCCGGCCCAGTCCGAGGAGGTGGCACAGGAGGTGCTGGTGGAGGTCTGGCGCACCGCGGCCCGGTTCCGGTCGGACCGCGGCAGCGCCATGACCTGGGTGCTCACCCTCGCCCACCGCCGGGCCGTGGACCGGGTCCGGGCCGCGCAGGCCACGACCGACCGGGAGTACAGGGCGGCGCTGCTGGCACAGACTCCGGCCTTCGACGAGGTCATCGAGCAGGTGGAGGCGCGCCTGGAACGGGAGCAGGTGCGGCGCTGCATGCGCACCCTCACCGAACTGCAACGGCAGTCGGTGACCCTCGCGTACTACCGGGGGCTGACGTACCGGGAGGTCGCCCAACTGCTGTCCCTGCCACTGGGGACGGTGAAGACCCGATTGCGTGACGGGCTCATCCGGCTGCGCGACTGCCTGGGGGTGAACGCGTGAACACCGCGGATCTGCACACGCTGACCGGCGCCTACGCCACGCAGGCGCTGTCGGAGCCCGAGCGCGAGGAGTTCGAGCGGCACATGGCCGAATGTGCGCCGTGCACACAGGAGGTGCGGGAGCTGGCCGCGACGGCCGGACGGCTGGGCCTGGCCGTGTCGGTCTCGCCGCCGCCGGACATGAAGGACCGGGTCATGCGGAGTGTGGCCGCCGTCCGGCAGGAACCGCCGAGAATGTCCCGGCGGCGTACGCGCGGTGGCGCGCGGCACAAGCGCTCCCTGTCCCGCTTCACGCTCGCGGCGTGCGTGGCAGCGGCGGCGGGGCTCGGCGGCGTTGCGGTGTGGCAGTACCAGGCGGCCCAGGACGCGCGGCTGTCGGCCGAGCGGGCGGACCGGCGGGAGCAGGATCTGATCCGGGTGCTCGCCGCGCCGGACGCGAGGGCGACCACCGGAAAGCTCAAGGACGGCTCGTCCGCCACGGTCGTGGTCTCCCACCGCCAGGACAAGGCGGCGTTCTTCACCGCCGGTCTGCCGTCCCTGCCGGACGGCAAGGTCTACCAGCTGTGGTTCGCCGACGGGGGGACGATGCGCTCGGCCGGGCTGGTCGGCTCCTCGGCGGCGCCCGGCGGGGTGCTCATGGACGGCTCCGTCGGCCGGGCCTCGGGGGTGGGCATCACCGTCGAGCCGGCGGGCGGCTCCAAGCGGCCGACCACCGATCCCCTGGCCCTGATGAACGTGGCGCCCGCCCAGGGCGCGTAGGAGTGGCGCATGAGGGTGTCCATGGCGTTGTTCACCTCCGACCTGCGGGTGCATGACCAGCCCGTGCTGCGGGCGGCGCTGCGCGGCGCCGATGAGGTGGTGCCCCTGTTCATCGTCGACTCGGGCGTGCGGGAGGCGGGCTTCGACGCCCCCAACCGCCGCGCGTTTCTCGCCGACTGCCTCGCCGACCTCGACGCGAAGCTGCGGGAGCGCGGTGGCCGGCTCGTGGTCCGTACGGGCGATGTGGTCGAGCAGGTCTGCCGGGTGGCGTACGAGTCGGGGGCCCGGCGGGTCCACCTGGCGGCCGGGGCGAGCGGCTATGCGCTGCGGCGCGAGGCGCGGTTGCGGGCCGCGCTGGCGGAGGAGCGGTGCGAACTGCAGGTCCATGACGCGGTGAACCTGGTGCTGCCGCCCGGTGCGGTGGCGCCCGCGGACAGCGATCACTTCTCCGTGTTCACGCCGTACTTCCGGCACTGGGAGAGCGAGCGGCTGCGTCCCGCGATGGGGGCGCCGCGGGTGGTGCGGGTGCCCGAGGAGATCGGCTCGGACGATCTTTTGGCGCGGAAGGACCTGAAGGGGGTGTCGCCCGGTCTCGCGCGGGGCGGGGAGACCGAGGGCCGCAGGCGCCTCAAGGCCTGGGAGTCGGGGCCGCTGGACGCCTACGCCGACCGCCACGACGACCTGCCGGGCGATGCGACCTCCCGGCTCTCGCCGCATCTTCACTTCGGCTCGCTGTCACCGGTCGAACTGGCCCACCGGGCGCGGAAGTCCGGCGGCGCCGGCGCCGGGGCGTTCCTGCGGCAGCTGGCCTGGCGGGACTTCCACCACCAGGTGCTGGCGGCCCGCCCCGCGGCCGCGTGGCAGGACTACCGCCCCCGCGGGGACCGGTGGCGCGATGCCCCGGAGGAGGCCAGGGCGTGGCGGGAGGGCCGCACCGGCTACCCCGTGGTCGACGCGGCGATGCGGCAGTTGCGGTACGAGGGCTGGATGCACAACCGGGCGCGGCTGCTGGCGGCGAGCTTCCTCACCAAGACGCTCTACCTCGACTGGCGCGTGGGCGCCCGTCACTTCCTCGATCTGCTGGTGGACGGGGACGTGGCGAACAACCAGCTCAACTGGCAGTGGGTGGCGGGCACCGGGACCGACACCCGCCCGAACCGGGTGCTCGACCCGCTCGCGCAGGCCAGGCGCCTCGACCCGCACGGGGCGTACGTACGGCGCTGGGTGCCGGAGCTGTCCGGCATCGAGGGCCCGGAGGTCCACCAGCCCTGGCGGCTGCCCGCGACGGAACGCGAACGGCTCGGCTACCCGGAACCGGTCGTGGACCTCGCCGACGGACTCGCCCGCTTCCAGGAGGCCCGCGGCATCCGCTGAGCCCCGCCCTCAGCTCCGGCGCGGCGGCCGTGGAAGGAAGCCGCTGGTCCGGGCCTGGTACTCGGCGTATCCGGGACGGCCGGCCATATGCCGTTCCAGCAGCCGCTTCCCGCTTCCCGCGATCAGCAGCCAACTCATCACCAGCGGCGCCACCACCGAGACCGCCGCGGCCGCCGGGTCGTCGCAGACGATGACGAACAGACCCCACCACACACAGAAGTCCCCGAAGTAGTTGGGGTGCCGGGTCCAGCTCCACAGACCGCGGTCCATGATGCGGCCCTCGTTCGCCGGATCCGCTCTGAAGACGGCGAGCTGGAAGTCCCCGACGGCTTCGAAGACCAGACCCACCAGCCACAGGGCCGCCCCGGCCGCGCCGGTCCAGCTCACCGGTCCGGGCACGTACTGGGCGGCCTGGACGGGCAGCGACACCAGCCAGACCAGCGCGCCCTGGAGGAGGTAGACCGTGCGCAGGGCGTGGGCGTTACGGCTCCCGGGGGCCCTGGCGAGCAGCTTTTCGTAGCGCGCGTCCTCGCCGTGGCCGCGGCCCCGCCGGGCGATGTGCCCGGCGAGCCGCAGGCCCCAGACGACGGTGAGCACGGTGACCAGCAGCCGCCGGCCGCCGTCTCCGTGCCCGGCCGACATACCGTACGAGACCAGGGCGACGGTCGCGAACGCCAGGCCCCAGGCCACATCGACGACCCGGTGCACACCCTTGACCAGGGCGACACCGAAGGTGACGAGCATGACGGCCAGGGCCGCGCCCGCGGCGGCGGCGAGTCCGGCGCCGAACGCGGCCCAGGGGAAGCCGTTCACCGGCCGTCCCGTCCGGGATACCAGGTCCACGGCGTGGCGGGCAGCTCGCTCACCCCCTCGGCGCACGGGCGGACCGCCAGGATCTGGTCCACGCCCATCCGGCCCTCCTCGAACGCCAGGGCGCCGCCGACGAGATAGAGCCGCCACACCCGGGCCGTCTGTTCACCGACCATCGCCACCACCTCGTCCCACCGGTCCTCGAGCGTACGGTGCCAGGCGCCGATCGTCCGGACGTAGTGCTCCCGCAGGGCTTCCACATGGCGTACCTCCAGGCCGGCCCGCTCCAGCAGGGAGACGGTGCCGCCCAGCGGCCGCATATGCATGTCGGGCGCGATATAGCTCTCGATGAACGCGCCGCCGCCGGGAGCGTTCGCGCCCCGCGACATCTGCTGGACGAGCACCCGCCCGCGGGGCCGGAGCATCCGGTACAGGGTGCGGGCGAAGTGCGGGTACTCGGCGTCGCCGACGTGCTCGCCCATCTCGATCGTGGAGACGGCGTCGTAGGAGCCGCCGTCCAGGTCACGGTAGTCACGCAGCTCGACCTCGGCGAACTCCTCCAGGCCGCGGGCCCGGATCTGCTCGCGGACATGGTCCCGCTGCTCGCGGGAGAGGGTGACGGCGGTGACCCGCACCTTGTGCTCCTGCGCGGCGTGGAGGGTGAGCGAGCCCCAGCCGCAGCCGATGTCCAGCAGCCGCATGCCGGGGTGGAGCCCGAGCTTGCGGCAGATCAGCTCCAGCTTGTCGCGCTGGGCGTCGGCGGGCCCGTAGGAGGGGTCCTCGCTGGTCCAGTAGCCGCAGGAGTAGGCCATGGTCTCGTCGAGGAGGAGGGCGTAGAAGGCGTTGGAGAGGTCGTAGTGGTGGCTGATGGCGGCGCGGTCCCGGGACTTGCTGTGCAGGGTGCCGCGCAGTCGGGCCTCCATCGCCGGAGCGGGCGGGCGCGGGCCGACGGCTCCGAGCCGCAGCGCCGTCCCGGCGGCCCGGGCGAGGTCGGTGGCGGAGAGCCTCGGCGGGCGCAGACCGCGCTCGCGCACCGCCCTCCAGACCGTCCGCAACCCGTCGGCGAGATCCCCTTCGACCTCGATCTCACCGGTGATGTAGGCCTGGGCGAGGCCGAGTTCACCGGGCTGCCACAGCAGCCGGCGCAGCGCGCGGCGGGAGCGCAGCACCACCACGGGAGCGCCCTCCGGCCCGGCCGCACTGCCGTCCCAGGCGCGCAGCCGTACGGGCAGCCGGCCGCCGAGCAACTGCTCCAGCAGGGGCGCGAGCTGATGCGCGGCACCGTTCACCGGGCGGCCTCCTCCTTCGTCAGCAGCAGGTGCTGCACATCCAGGTAGCCGGACCGGAAGCCGGCCTCCGAGTAGGCCAGATAGAGGGTCCACATGCGGCGGAACGTCTCGTCGAAGCCGAGCGCGGCGACCTCGTCCGCGCGCTCGGTGAAGCGTTCCCGCCACAGCCGCAGGGTCTCGGCGTAGTGCACCCCGAAACGCTCGCGCCCGGCCGTCCGCAGCCCGGTGTGCGCGGCGGTCACCTGCTCCATCGCCTCGACCGAGGGCAGTTGGCCACCGGGGAAGATGTACTTCTGAATCCAGGTGAAGGTGGTACGGGAGGCGAGCATCCGCTCGTGCGGCATGGTGATCGCCTGCAACGCGACCAGCCCCCCGGGAGCGAGCAGCCGGTCCAGGGCGGAGAAGTACTGCGGCCAGAACTCCGCACCCACCGCCTCGATCATCTCCACGCTGACGATGGCGTCGTACACGCCCTCGATCTGCCGGTAGTCGCGGAGCAGGACGCTCACCCGGTCCGTCTGGCCCGCCTCCTCGATGCGCACCCGGGCCAGATCCCGCTGCTCCCGGGAGAGGGTGACCGAGACGACTCGCGCACCGCGCTCCGCGGCCCGGATGGCCAGTTCGCCCCAGCCGGTGCCGATCTCCAGCAGCTGGGTGCCGGGCCCGACGCCGGCCAGGTCGAGCAATCGGTCGATCTTGCGGTGCTGGGCGGCGGGCAGCAGCGAGTGCTCGGCGGGAAAGCCCCGGAACACCGCCGAAGAGTAGGACAGGGTCCGGTCGAGGAAGAGGGCGAACAGGTCGTTCGACAGGTCGTAGTGGCGGTGGATGTTGCCGCGTGCGCCGTCGATGGTGTTGCGCTGCGCCTCCGGCTGCCGGCGGGCCCACAGCCCGCGCAGCCGTTGCAGGGACGGGGGGACGAGGCCGGCGACGTTCCCGGCGAGGACCGACAGCACGCCGACCAGGTCCTCCGCCTCCCACTCGCGCGCCATGTAGGACTCGCCGAAGCCGATCAGGCCGCCGGCGCCGATCCGCCGGAAGAACGCCTCCGGGTCACGGATCTCCATGAGGGGGCCGCCCGTTCCGAGGGGCTCGCCGCCCCGCAGCCGGACGTGGAGCGGCAGCCGGGCCAGCGCACGGCGGACGATCAGCTCGGCGACGGCGGCCCGTACGCGCGAGCAGGCCGGCACGGTGGCCACATCGGGCCACCGCTCGTGGTCCACCGCGGCCGGAGGGGTCGTGCCCGGCAGGCTGAGCACACCGGCGGGGCTCGGTATGCCCGGGGCGCCGGGGGGATTCGATGTGCGGGGAGTGCTGGGAGAGTTCTGGGATACGGACAGGCTCACTGCAGACCCTTCTGGGTTCGGTGACGAGGACGGGGCTGGACGGGCAGCCCCCGCAGGAACAGCCGGATTCCGTGCATCCGGATGCCCAGGGATACGGCGGCGGTGGACCACGGGTGACGGACCGCGGCACGCAGCAGGCCCAGCGCGGTGGCGGGGCGGCGCTCGCCGCGTACGGTCGCCGTGAACGGGCGCTGCCCGTCACGCTCCAGATGCACCGTCAGTTCGAGTCGGCCGGCGGGCTCGGGCAGCCGCATCCGGTACCGGCCGTCGACGGGGAAGAACGGCGAGACGTAGAACTCCTTGTCCACCCGGGCCCGGTGGTGGCCGTCGGTACGGAGCAGGTAGCAGTGCCGCTCGCCGTAGGTGTTGTGCACTTCGGCCACGACACAGAGCGGCTTCCCGTCCCGGTCGTGGCACCAGTAGAGGGTCAGCGGATTGAAGACATGGCCGAGGACCCGGGCGTGGGTGAGCATGAGGACCCTGCCGCCCGCCAGGTCCACGCCTTGGGCGGCCAGAAAGCTCTCCAGCCCGGCCCGGATGGTCGGCGCGCCGCCGCCGAAGTGGTCGCGGGCGTCGAAACCGGCGAGCGGGCGCAGCAGCCGGGGCAGGCGCGGCAGCCGGTCGGGGTCGACCAGCCACAGATAGGTGCGGTGGCGGAAGCCGTACCGCTGGGGGCGGCTGCGGACATGCGCCACGGTGCAGGTGTAGAGCGCGGTGACGGAGGCGGTCACCAGGCCACTCCCAGGCTCCGCGCGGCCTCGACGCCCGAGCGGCAGCCGTCCTCGTGGAAGCCCCAGCCGTGGTACGCGCCCGCGTAGGCGGTGACGGGGCCGCTGAGGCCCGGGAGGCTGCGCTGTGCGGCGACCGACTCCGGTGTGTAGACGGGGTGTTCGTACTCCATCCGGGCCAGGACGGTGTCCTCGGCGACACGGTCGGCGCCGTTCAGGGTGACGACGTAGTCCTCGGGCGCGTCCAGCCGCTGGAGCCGGTTCATGTGGTAGCTGACCCGCACCGCTCCCGCGGAGGCGCGGCAGGAGGGCATCAGATAGTTCCAGGACGCCCTGGCCCCGGGGCTGCGGGGCAGCAGGGAGCTGTCGGTGTGCAGCAGGGTCGGGTTGCGGGAGTAGCGGAAGGCCCCCAGCACCCGGCGTTCGTCGGCGGTGGGGTCGGCGAGCAGCCGCAGGGCCTGGTCGGGGTGGACGGCGAGCACCACGGCGTCGTAGCGCCGGGAGCAGCCGTCCTCGGTGACGACCTCGGCCCCGTCGGGGAAACGGCGTACGGCCCGTACGGGCGCGGCCGTGTGCACGGTGGTCAGCTGCTTGCCGATCCGCTCGACGTACTCGCGCGAACCGCCGGTGACGGTGCGCCAGGTCGGGGAGCCGCTGATGCCGAGCATCCCGTGGTGCTCCAGGAAGCGGAAGAGATAGCGGGCCGGGTAGCGCAGGGCGGTCTCGGGGCCGCAGGACCAGACGGCCGAGACCACGGGGGTCATGAAGTGGGCGGTGAAGTACGCGGAGAAGCCGCCCGCGGCGAGGAAGTCGCCGAGGGTGCGGTCCGAGTCGGCGCCCTCGGCGAGCAGCCGCCGCGCCCGGCGGTGGAAGGCGGGGACCTCGGTGAGCATCCGCAGATAGGGAGCCCGGAAGGCGTTACGGGGCTGGGCGAACAGGCCCTGGGGTCCGCGTGCGCCCGCGTATTCGAGGCCGCACCCCTCGCACCGCACCGACATGCTCATCTCGGACACCTGGGTGGTCACCCCGAGTTCACGGAAGAGCCGCAGCAGATGCGGATAGGTGCGTTCGTTGTGGACGATGAAGCCCGAGTCGACGGGGTGCACCCGGCCGTCGGAGGACGGTACGTCGTGGGTGTGGGCGTGACCCCCCAGCCGGTCGTCCGCCTCGTAGAGGGTCACCTCGTGGGAGCGGCGCAGCACATGCGCCGCTGTCAGTCCGGCCACTCCGCCGCCCACCACGGCCGTCCGACGCCGTTCCACCGCCATGCCGCTCCCTCCACGCCTGCCGCGGGCCAAGCCCCTCGCCTGGCCATTCGATGCGGCGGCTGCCGTGGATTGGTCGCGGTCGCGATCTTTTTTGACGGGTCACGATCATCCTTGTTCCGGATGAATTCACCCATCCGCCGGTTACTTCACGACGCATGACCGGTGGGAGCGGGGAGGGGAAGGCGGATGCGGGCTGGCGCCCGGGCGGTCCGGAGGGCCCACGACGCGGTGGAGACCGGCATACGCCGGCCGCCGCCCCTCGCGTGGCGGCACGCGGCGGCGGCAGCGCGGCGGCTCGTCGCCGGCCTCAGCCGGTGGTTCCTCCCACCCCGTGCTCCGCGGCGATCTGCTCGATGCGATGGGCCAGTTCGAGGTCCAGCTCCGTCACTTTGCCGCCCACACTGTGGGTGTTCACCGACGCCTTCAGCTTGTTGTAGGAGAGGGTCAGATCGGCGTGATGGCCCAGCGCGTCCTGGACGCGGGCGATCTGCCCCACCATGGCCGCCGCCGCGAGATGCCCCTCGAAGGTGTACGTCCGCTCGATCCGGTCCCCCTCCAGGGACCAGCCGGGCAGCTCCGCGAGCGCGTCCTCGATCTCCTTGTGCGACAGGGGTTCGGGTGCCATGTCTGCTGCCCTCCGGGGCTCTGCTCGGTGACGGGGCGGTGGATTCCGCATCGCGGTGGATACCCGCACGTTCCACCCTGCCACCGGAGAGGGGCGGTTTCGCGTCAATGTGCTCCTGGGGCGGGAGCTGCCTTCCGGGAGAGGGAGTGCCCTTCTGTGCTCCTGCGCCGGACGGGGTGGTTACCGGCGGTAGCCGGAAGGCTGGGCCACGTCAGGGGCCGGTTGCCGTGGGGTCGGTTGCCGTGGGGTCCGTTCTGGCGACGCGGGTGTTCTGGACCGGCACGGTGGGGCGGTCCAGCCGGTACTGGTCGGACTGGATGCGGTACAAGTCCCGGAAGATGCCGGGGCCTTCGGCGTCGTCGGCCATGAGGGAGGTGAAGGTGCCGCTCTCGGCGAGGCGTCCGTCGGCAAGGACGTGGATCATGTCCGCGTGGCGTACGGAACCGAGCCGGTGCGTGATGAGAATGACGGTCTGGCCGGAGTCGGCGAGGCTGCGGATCTGCTCGAACACCTGCTGTTCCGCCTTCGCGTCGAGGGCCGAGGTCGGCTCGTCGACGACCAGGATCTCGGCGTCGCGGTACCGTGCGCGGGCGATGCCCAGGCGCTGCCACTGCCCGCCGCTCAGCTGATGGCCGCCACGGTACCCGCGGGCCAGCAGAGTCCCCCAGCCGCGCGGCAGGCCCGCGATCACCTCGTCGGCACCGGCGTAGCGGGCTGCGGTCTCCAGCCGCTCCTCCGTGATCGGCACCTCGGGACGGCCGATGGCGACGTTCACCTTCGCCGTGAACGGCCAGTGGTGGAAGTCCTGTCCGACCACGGCGATGCGGGAGCACAGCTCCTGCCGGTCCACGTCCGCCGTATCCGTCCCGTCCCACAGGATGCGGCCCTCGTCCGGGGCGTAGAGGCCGCACAGCAGCTTGATCAAGGTGGTCTTCCCGCTGCCGTTCTCACCGACCAGCGCGACGATCCTGCCCATGGGGATGGACAGGCTGATGTGGTGCAGGGCCGGTTCGTTGTCGGTGCCCGGATAGGTGAAGGAGACGTCCTCGACATGGATGTGGCCCGGCCGCTCCGGCAGCGGTACACCGCCGGTCGGAATCGCCCGGCGCTCCGCTTCCTCGCACAGCCGGTCCAGGTCCCCGACGAACAGCGATTCCTCGTGCAGATAGTTGATCTGCAGAACCAGGTCGTCCAGGCTGGACGCCCCCGTACGGATGGCGATCACGGCGGTTCCGGCGACCGAGAGGGCCATGGCGCCCGTCCACAGCAGACCGCCGAGGGTGGCGTAGGTGGCGAGGGCCGCGATCCCGCTCCATACGGCTGCGATGAGGCTCGTCCGTGCGGCCAGGCGCGCGAGCCGTGTCTGTTCCTCCTCCGAGCTCTCCGACATACCGCGGAAGTGCTCGAGCAGGAACGGCCCGAGATGGTGGACCCGGACCTCGGGGGCCGCGTCCGTACTGATCAGCAGACGGCTGATGAGCTGTCCGGCGCGGGAGTGCTGGACCCAGGCGTGGTACGAGCGGTAGCGGCGGCGGGCGATCGACAGTGCCGCCCACGCGCTGGGCAGCGTCATGGCCACCAGCAGGGGCAGCAGCAGCGGATGCAGTACGGCCAGGACTCCGGCCGCCGCGGTGAGCGACAGCAGGGCTTTGATCACGGAGGTGCAGTATTTGATCATCCGGCGGGCGGACATCGCTCCGTACTGTGCGCTGTCGAGCAGCTTGTGGAAGGTGTCGTCCTCGATGGCGGAGAGCTCGACGCGGGCCGTGCGCTCGAGATACACCTCGGTGGCCACCCGCTCCACCTTGGGTTCCAGACGGCCGGTGCCGGCGGTGGAGGCCGACCGGAGCAGCGCGCCGCTCAGCGCGACGACGGCGACCACGACGAGCGCGGGAGCCGCCTCGCGCAGCCGGTCGGCGGTCGGGCCGTCGCCGAGCAGCTCGGCGAGGACGCGGTTGACGGCGACCAGGCCGATCGCCTGGGCGACACCGCGGCCGATCTCCGCGAGGGCGACCGTCCGCAGGGCACGGCGGTCCGCCCGCCAGGCCAGCCGTGCGGTGGTGGCGAGGAGATGCGGCAGCCGCAGCACCATGCCCGCCAGGTTCAGATGCAGAAAGGCGTCCTCGTGCCGGCTCCAGCCCAGGTCGTAGCGGAGCGGGCCGCCGAACAGCAGACGCTCGGACTCCGAGGACTCCTCCGCGCCCCGCTCGTCCGCCGGGCGCCTGCGCAGCCACTTCATACGACGCCCCCGGTGCGCTCGCCGGGGAACGTACGCCCGTGCCGTTCGAACAGGAGCGGGACGCCGATGGGGTACGGGCGGGGGTGCATTGCGCCTCCTCGGTTGACGCCGACTCAGACGGATGCTCGGAGAACGTGTCCGGCGCGTCCCCCGTAACGGGGATCGAGGGGCGATTTCTCGACGCCACGTTCGAGCGGTCCACGGTGACCGGCCGGGCCGGGACCGGTGGCCTGTGACACCGGGGCGAACCACCCGGACGTGGCAGGCCACCCGAATCGGGGCTTGCGTTGCGGGTGAGTACGGTCGGCCGGGCGCAGGGCCGGCCCGCGCCGGACGCGCCACGGTGGCCGGCCCCTTCCGGGCTCGGCCGGTCCCGGAAGGGCCCCGCCGACGAGCGCGGCGCCCCGCGGAGATCTACCGTCGAAGGATGGACTTCAACATCAGCGAGGAGGAGGAAGCGCTGCTCCTCCGGATTCATGAGCGCCTGGCCGCCGGGGGCAACCCGACGGAGGACGAACTCGCACACGAGCTGGGCGACGACGCCCGGCGGCAGCTCGAGTCATTGGCGGACAAGGGCTGGGTGTCGTTGATCCAGCCACCGGAGGGCGGCCCGACCCTGGTCAGCGGCCTCTCCCCGATGGCCCAGTCGGCGATCTCCAACCGGCGCGACGCGGAAATGTGACGCCCCGGGCCGGAACATCGGCCTTCAGCACGCCCGGTGCTCCCGACGCTTCAGCCGGTCCCGGTCCCGGTCGCGGTCGCGGAGCCGAGGCCGTCCACGTCCGGCCTCGCCCTGCGGGCGGACATCCGGACGTGGACCGGTACGCCGCGAACAGGAACAGCCCGCTCTGGTACGGGACATCGGACCGCTGCCCGCCCGACCGGGCTCCCTTCTCACCCGACGCGTTCGGCGGGCTCGTCGGGTGACGTCAGCGGCACCTGCGGGCCGTTCGCCTCGCCGAGCCAGCGGCGGAGGACGCCGTGCACCTGCTCCGCCCCCGCCGGCTCCCCGCCGTCCCCCACCGGCGCGGACAGCTCCACCGGCCACAGCAGGAACGGCCGGGCCTGGCAGCCGCCCAGCCCGCCGTGCGAACCGATCTGCTCCTCGAACGCGTACACCTCTCCGGTGGCCGGGTCGTACGCCGAGTTCACCATGATGTCGGCCGCGTGCGGGAAGCCTGAGGTGCGCCGTACGGTCTCCTCCGCTCCGGGCCCGAACGGCTCGAGGGGGCCGGCTCCCCTCTCCCCCAGCAGCTCCCCCGTCTCGAGCCGGTGCTCGGCCCCGCCCGGGCCGAGCACCACCGCGCCGTGCTCCTCGCTCCGTACCAGCACGAAGCCGATCCCCGGATGCTCCGCCAGCGTGCGCAGCAGTGCCGGATGGCGGGCGTCGATCTCCTCACGGCTGACCCGGCCGGGCAGTCCGGGGAAGCTGACGAGACCGAGGTTGCCGGAGCCGAGGACGATCGGGTCGGTGGCCCTGGCCCGGCGCTGCCGCTGGTCTCCGCCCTCCTTCTCGGGGCGGTGCAGCGCCGCCCGCGCCGCTGCCCGCGCCTCCGCGCCGCTGGGCGAGCGGCGGGCCCGGCGCGGGACGGGCAGCCCGCACCCGGCCCGTATGAGGTCCTGGAGGGTGAGGCCGTAGAGGCCGGCGAAGGTCAGGCAGGGGCT
>NZ_JBQQBW010000121.1:0-18895 GCF_052245415.1 Streptomyces sp. 8N706
GGGATATGCAGCGCTGGCGCGCTGCATAGAGAGCGGCTCCGCTGACGCTCCGCCAGATTCCCGCGCAAGCGCGGGAATCGAATTCCGCAAGCGGAATTCTGAGTGCGTGTCAATTCGCGCAAGCGCGAATTGGGGGAATCCCGCAAGCGTGATTCCTGAGGCTGGCTGCAAGGGGTGGGTGCATCGCGCGCGGGTCTGTGTAGGGCTTGGGATTCCCAGCTACCACCCCTGCAACGGATGTGACAGACCATCGGCCTGACGGGGTGCCGGCCTCACGGTAGCGACGGGTTCCGCTGCGCTCCACCCTGAACCCCTCCCCCAACGTCTGACTGTCCCGACGTGTTCACCAACGCCCTGTCAGTATATAGGACAACCGGCCGTTCGTGGATGGAATTGAGTCAGGTGTCACCCTCGGGCTCAGAAGTTGGTGCGCGAATGATGCATCACGAGTCATCACTGTGTAGAGTCTGGGATCAGATGCTACACCCCTACCGCCGCGCACCTTGCGCCTGGATTCCATTTGCTATTACGCGCTGCATTCCGCGAAAAGGAGAACACGGGGCATGGCCGTGAAGCTGCGTGATCACCAGATCGAGGCCGTTGCCGCCATTGTGCGCGGTCTTGATGTTCCGCCGGGTGGAATCCCCTGGAATGGTCTTCGCGGGCAGGTGCACGCCGCGTGTGGCACAGGGAAGACCATCATGGCGGCGGTGGCAGCGAGGCGGCTTGTGCCCAGGGGGCGTGTGCTCGTGCTGGTGCCGACGCTGGATCTTCTGGCGCAGACGGTGAGGGCGTGGCACGAGGCCGGGCACAAGGGGCCGGCGGTGGCGGTGTGTTCGCTCCAGGACGATCCGGAGCTGTGGTCGTTGAAGGTGCGCTCCACGACGAACCCGATCCAGTTGGCGCTGTGGCACGGGCGGGGGCCGGTGACCATCTACGCCACCTACGCGTCCCTGGGGGTTCTGGCGGAGGCATTCGAGGGCGCCTACGGTCAGAAGCTTGATCGAGTAGACCTCGCGGTGGTTGATGAGGCCCACAGGACAAGTGGTTCGATGGGTAAGGCCTGGGCGGCCATCCACGATCAGAGCGTCATCCCGGCAGCACGCCGACTGTACCTGACGGCCACACCACGGATCTGGGAGGAGCGGCTCAATCGGGAGATCGCCGAAGGAGTCCGTGACCCGCTGCCGCGGGAGATGGCAGCTTCCATGGACGACGAGACCGTCTTCGGGCCCGTCCTCTACAAGCTCTCGCTCGCATCAGCCGTCTCCCGAGGTTTGCTGGCGCGCTACCAGATCATCGTGCTGGAGCTGAAGGACCCGGTCGTCACTCCGGAACGGCTGATGGGCGAGGAGCGGCGCAGCGAAGAGGTGCGCGGTCAGCGGCTCGGGGCCTTGCAGGCCGCGCTGTTGCACACGATGGCGCAGCACGACCTGTCGACGTGCATCACCTTCCATCACCGGACGATTGAGGCGCAGGCGTACGCGGAGGGTCTGGAGCGGGTGGCTGCGAAGCTGCACGCGGATCAGCCCGAGACCTACCCGAAGCGCATCTGGGCCGACTGGCTGTGCGGCGAGCACGTCCCCGAGCACCGGCAGGAGGTTCTCGGCTCGTTCGGGTCCACGGCGCAGCGGGCCGTGCTCTCCAACTGCCGTGTTCTGGGTGAGGGGGTCGACATCCGCGCGGTGGACTCCGTTGCCCTGTTGGATCCGAAGGGAGCGCCGCACGACATCGTCCAGGCCATCGGCCGGGCACTCCGCCAAAAGCCGGGACAGGGCAAACTCGCTTCCTTGATCGTGCCTGTCTTCCTCCAGCCCGGAGAAATGCCCGAGGATATGTTCACCTCGGGGTCGTATCGCCCGTTGGTGAAAGTCTTGGAAGGTCTGCGCGCTCACGATGAAGAAGCCGTCGAGCTGCTCGCCATTCCCCAGGAGCCTCAGAAGGATGTCGCTCAGCCGTCCGTGAACATCGGCACGCCGCCCGAGGAAGGCGAAGCCGAATCACGGTTGCTGCTCCGTTTCGCCGCCCCACGCGACCCGGTGATGGTCGCCGACTGGGTCTCCTTCAACGTGATCGACACCGAACGCCAGGACTGGGCACGCGCCTGGGCAAAACTGAAGACATACGTCGAACGGGTCGGGAACGCCCGCGTGCCCTACGGACACCGCGAAGGCGCCACACCACTTGGACAATGGGTCGCAGAACAACGACGCGCCTACACAGCCGGACAGATGACCGGCCAACGCGCCCGCCGGCTCGAACAACTCGGCATGGTCTGGAGCCTCGCTGACGAACGCTTCCAGGAAAACCTCGAAGCCGCCAAGGCCTACTACGAGCAGCATTGGACGCTGTGCGCGCCCCGGTCCGCGAGCATGCTCGACCGGCCGTTGGGGATGTGGCTCGCAAATTTGAGGCGGCAGGGTGCTCTGGACGGACGCCCCGAATGGGAGAGGGCACTGCGCGAGGTCGATGAGGACTGGAACCCGGCGTGGCCGGCCGAATGGCAACGCCACTACGCGGCGCTGCGGGAGCTGGTCGCCGACGAAGAGGGCCAGGCAGACGTCCTTCCTGGCCTCACGGTCCACGGCATGGACATCGGGAAGTGGCTGGCCCGGCAGCGGAAACCGGAGGTCTGGCAGGCCCTGACAGACGGGCAGCGCGAGCGCCTGGAGCAGCTCGGCATCACGCCGCCCGCCCCGGAGCCGGACACGCCCGCGAAACCGTCCACCACGCCCGTGAGCGCCTTCGAGCGGGGCGTGGCGGCCCTGGCGCAGTACAAGGCCCGTGAGGGCTCCGTGACGGTTCCCAGGGCCCATGTAGAGCGGCTGGAGGATGGCACCGAGGTCCGGCTTGGGGTATGGATCATGAACCAGAAGACCCGCAGGACGAAGCTCGCTCCCGACAGACTCGCAGCGCTCGCCAACCTCGGCATTGACTGGGTGTGACGGCGAACGAGGAAGCGCGCCGTCTTCAGCCGGCGTTGCCGCAGCTGGTTCACGGCGGCGGAGGTGGGGCGGTGAGGTAGGGCGCGAGTTGGGCTTCAAGATCTGCGACTCGCTTGTCCAGGAAGCGGTTGTTCTGGCGGGCGCCGGCCAGACGGTCTTGGAGGCGTTGGTTGTCCTGGGTGAGCTGTCGTGCTTGCTGCTTCAGGCTGGTGTTCTCGGTGACGATCCGCTGAAGTGAGCCTTCGGGGAGATCGTGTTCAAGGTCGCGGATCTTGCCAAGGAGTGCTGCCATGTGGGTGCGCTGAGTGAGGATTTCGCGCTGTGTCTGGGCAAGTGCCTCTTCGGCATTGAGGGCGCGTTCTCTCCAGGCAGGCTGTGTCGGCTGCCTGTGGTTGCTGCTGTTGGAAAGTTCGGGGTGAGAGCTGCTTGTGCGGACGGCCTGCTCCACAAGGGCTCTGGCTTGCTGGTTTTGGTAGAGGAAGGTGCGTGAGACGCGGGCGGTACGGGCAACGGCTGCGACGGTGACAGGGGTATGGTCGCGCGCCATAGCCGCCAGGGCGGTCTGGAGGCGTTGAAGCATCTCTTGGGTGGCTTGGCGGCGGGCTCGTATGGCCGCGTCGGTGCGGGAAGTCCTCATGGCTGCCCTGTGGTGTCGTCGGAGGCTGGCAGTGCTGCGAGGTCTCGGGCGCGGAAAGCGGTGCTCCAGGTGCGGTGGAAGTAGTCCTGTGGGCGCCGCAGGTCGAGGGTGAGGTCTGCGCCGGAGAGGACGAAGTTGTCGCAGTTCTCGCAGTCGAGTTTCCAGGGGCAGGCTCCGCCGTCGACGACGGGTTGGTAGGTGCAGAACCCTCCGTCGGTGGGAGTGCTGCGGCGGGAGAGGTCCAGGGCCAGGGCGAGGGCTGTCTCGCGGTCCATGGGGGTGGTGTCGCCGGAGAGGAGTTTGCCTGGGTGGGGTGCGCCGGGCCCGGCTACCCAGACGGTGTTCAGGACGTCTTCGAGGTCGCTGTTGGTGATCTTCACGTAGTGCTCGGCCATGCGTTCGGAGAGCTGGCCGAGGTAGCGGCGGATGTGGGTGAGCGTGGCGCCGGCGCGCAGCAGGTTGGTGGCCAAGGTGTGGCGGGCCTGGTGGGCGACGTAGGCGCCGCCGAGGTCGAGGTCGTCGATCCAGGTCTTGAAGCGCTGGTTGAAGTGTCCGTAGGAGATCGGTTGTCGGCCGTTGGGGTTGCGGATGCGGGAGGGGAACAGGGCCAGGCTGGGGCGTTCGGCGGCTGCTGGGGTGCGGCCGTAGCGCTTTTCGAACAGTTGGAGTGTCTTGGTGCGGCGGGCATCGAGGCGGTGGTAGACGGGTTCGGGGATGCGGATGCCCTCGTTGTAGTTGCCGACCTTGGTCTGGTCGTGCCACAGCATGGCCAGGCCGCGGTAGCGGCCGAGGCAGTCCAGTCGCAGTCCGACGACCTCGCTGCAGCGACGCCCGGTGGCGACGATGGTCTCCCAGATGTCCCGCAGGCCTCGGTCGTTGAGGTCGAGTTCCTCCAGGCGGCGCAGGTTGGTTTCGTCGGTCAGCGCGCGGGCGACGTCGTCGCTGAAGGGGTTGCGGGAGCGCTGTTTGAGGCCGGCGCCGCCGAAGGGAATGGCAGTGAGGAAGCCGGTGTCGATGCCGAGGCGTTCGGCGTGGCCGGTGGTGATAGCGCTGTAGAGCAGTTTGCGTGCCCCGTTGAAGACGAATTGGCAGCTCCGGTCGGTGACGGTGGGGGATCGTCCGTCGACCAGGACCATGCCCAGGGACGGCAGGTTGTGGCGGGCGCGGTGGCGCTGGTCGGCGACGAACCGCTCGGCGTGCTCACGGCGCAGCGCGGTGGGGTCGTGGCCGGCGTCGGGGGCGTCGGCTTGGAGGAAGACGCCCAGTTCGACGGCGGCGCGGCGCATCTGGTCGAAGGGGCCTCGGGTGCGGGGGCACTGCGGGGATCGGAGCCACTCGGCGAGATGGTCCCAGAGCAGGTCGCGCAACCACCTCTGGGGAACGGCGGTGATGTCGAAGTGGCTCTGGGCGTTCTTGAAGCGCCGTCCGAAATGATCGGTCTCCAGGAAGCCGGCGTCCTTGGTGTCTGAGGGGCTGTAGTAGACGCAGCGCAGGCCGTTGACGGTCTCCCAGCAGATCTGGCGCACCATGGAGTCGAACTGCCTGCGGGTCAGGCCCTGGTAGCCCTCGCCGTCGAGGTCGCTCAGGGAGGTGAATCGTCCGCGCCAGCAGTGGTTGATCAGGTTCTTGATGCCGTTGAGGTCCCAGGTCGAGCGTTGTTCGACTCGTGCGTGGGCGTTCAGGCCCCACTTAATCTCTGCGGCGAGCAGTGGGGGCAGGCCGTGCAGGTTGATCAGTCCGGGCTGGGTGACGGGGAGCACCTGGGCACACCAGGTACGGAAGGCGTCTTCGTCCTGATAGATCACCGGCAGACGCCTGCCGTGCCGACCCCTGCCGTGGGCCGAGGTATCGACTTCGGCTCCCCCGGGGCGGCCTTTTCCCTGATAGCGGTTCTCGTGCTGACGGCACAGCCCCAGCGAGGAGGAGGCCAGCAGAGGGCACACCGCCTGGCAGGTGCCGTATCCCGCCAGCGGGGTTTGTGTGCCCAGCCACTGCTGGAATGCTTTTTCTTCGGCCCGTGCGGTGCCGGCATGGTGTTGCCAGCGTGCGTAGTGCTGGCTGCACAGCCGGAGCGCGGCCGTGGTGGCCGGCCGTTGCGGGCAGATTCGGCAGGGACCGTGGTCGATACCCCTAACAGCAGGGAGCGGCTCGGCGGTGCGCAGGAAGTCGGCTCTGGTCATGCCGGATGCCTGACCCTGAGCCCACAGCTGGTGATGGGATTCGCAGATGACGTGGCTTACCTGACGAGAGCGCCCGCAGCCGTTGATGGAGCATTCCCAGCTATAGACCGGGTGCTGAGGCGGGATCCTGATCAGCGTGTCGCGATAGAGCGGATCGAATGCGGGGGCGTCGATGAGGGCCGTGAGCAGTTCGAGCCGGTCGCGGCCGATGCGGGTGGTGTCGGTGCGGCCGGGCAGCAGCGTCAGCGGGATCACGGCTGTGTCCCCCACACCTGCTCCAGCGCCGCGGTGAAGACCGGGTCATGGACATCCACGTGGCCGTAGACCTGCTCGACGGTCGCGGCCGAGGCCCAGCCGCCGGCCTCACGCGCGATCACCGCGTTGCCCCGTGCAGCGTCCAGCACCGCGGTGGCGAAGCTGTGCCGGAAGGCGTGCGGTACCACCCGGCCGATCTCCACGCGGGTGGCAGCCCGGCGCAGCATGCCACGGGCCGCTGCGGTGGTCCACGGCTGCCCTCGGGAGGGGCCGTGCAGGCTGACCAGGAGCATGCCGTGAACGGGCTGGGCGGGGTACTGGGTGGTGATGTACTCGAAGTAGGTGTGGATCATCGCCGGGCTCGCCCGGCGCACCGTACCCCCGGACACCGCGTTGTCCTGCCAGGTCCAGGGTGTTTTGGTTTTGACTCGGGCCCGGTTGGCGTTGTCCTCGCGGTGGCAGATGTGCACGTGCGGCCCCCGGCACTGACCGCACGCGGCTTGCTCCCGCAGGTGCAGGTCGACCAGGCGCAGCCCGCACAGCTCCCCGATACGGAAACCGCCGTCGGCCAGCCACGTGACCACCATCCGGTCCCGCGCGCACGACACCGCCCCCAGCAGCAGATCCCGGGCGCCTTCGGGCAGCATCTTCGGATGCCGGCGCACCCGCTCCGCCGGAGCCAGAGGGTTCGCGGGCATGCTGTGCAGGACGTGTCCGAGCATCGCCCGGCGCCGGTCCGCCCGCGTGGGCAGCCGTGTTGTCCGTAGCGCCTCGGCCAGCGGCGGGTTCACTCCCCGGATGCCCAGGTGGAGGTAGAAGCCCTTTAGGCAGGCTGCTGCGGTCTTCAGCGCGCTGTGTCCGTAGGGGCGCTTGCCTTCCCGCCACGGCAGACCGAACGGCCCCGGGTAGTGAGCTCCGAGAGCTGCCATGTAGTGCCGCAGGTCCTCAAGCGACACCGACTGTGTGTCCAGGCCCGCGAACCGCAGCCACCGCAGGTGATCGACCAGCACATACGCGTACGTACGGTCCGTACCCGCCCGACAGGTACGCAGGAACTTGTCCGCCTCCGCCACAAGCGTGCAGTCGGTGTCCACGACCGTGTAAGAAACCCGGCCGTCCCCACGGACGATCTCCTGCACCCGTAACTGGTCCACCACCAACCGGCCACCCACCATGTGCCGCCCCTCCGAACCGGGAACCGCCCCAGTAGCGGCACCTCAGCCCGCAGTCCACACCCCTCCCCCACACCCGCGGACCACTCCACGCGAACGTCCCACACACGTCAGTGACGGTTGGTAAAATCGACGACGACGAGGTCCCACTCGGGCAGGTGGTGGTCGCGGTGGGCGGTGACGACGACAGGCAGGGAGGCGTAGGTGGCGTAGACAGTGACTGGACCGGTCTGGGCGAAGGTGAGGGCGACCAGGTCGGCGGGGTCGGTGGTCATGGGAACGCTGGCGCCGAGCGGCTCGTGATCGAGGGCCTGGCGGGCCGAGCATGCGGCGACCGCGGTGCCCTTGCGACCCGCGGCCCGCCAGGAACGGATCGTCTGGGACAGCAAGTCCAGTGTCGGCAGCAGCACCAGCGCTTTCCCGCGGGGGGTGATGCGGGCGGTGGTGCGGGCAGCGATCAGGGTCTTGCCGGTCCCGCACGCCGCGATCACACTTGCCCGCGCGTTGTCCCGCAGGGTCTGGGCGGCCGCTGCGACGGCTTCCTTCTGGTGCGGTCGCAGTGTGGTGTCGGAAGGGGCCATGGGGGTGTACCGCTCCGGGGTCGGCGGACGGGCAGGGCGGGACAGGGGTGCCCCGCCCTCTGGGAGCAGGCTATTGGGCTGGCGAGCGTGCAGGCGGTGGTGAAGTCTCAGTCGGGTGTTCTGGAGTTACAGATCGGCGCTGATCAAAGGTCGCAGTGTGGAGCCGTTGCGGTGTTTCACCACGTTCAGCTGGCTGGGGATGCGGCGGCCGAGTTCGGCGACATGGCTGACGATCCCGACTGCTCGGTTCCCGGCGCGCAGCTGGTCGAGCACGTCCATCACGTCTTGCAGGTTCTGGTCGTCGAGGGTGCCGAAGCCTTCGTCGATGAACAGGGTTCCCAAGGGGCGGCCGCTGGCTTCCTGGGTGACGACGTCGGCCAGGCCGAGGGCCAGGGCGAGGGAGGCGGTGAAGGTCTCGCCGCCGGACAGGGTGGAGGTTTCGCGTTCGGTGCCGGTCCACGTGTCGAGGATTCTCAGTCCCAGTCCCGCCTTGAGACGTCCGCGTCGGCCAGCGTCCTTTTCGTCACTGTGTAGAAGGAGGTAGCGCTCTGAGGTCATGGCCTGCAGGCGGATGTTGGCCGCGTCGGCGATCTCTTCGAGTCGTGCGGCCAGGACGTAGGCCTCCAGTTCCATGCTGCGCGTGTTGGCGGTGGTGGTGGCTGACGCGATGCAGGCCAGGCGGTCAGCCAGGGCATGGCGCGCCTGAAGGGGTTCCAGGTCGCTTAGGCGGGCTTCGAGGTCGGCGATCAGTCCGGTCAGCGCAGTGACACGGTCGCGGGCCTGCTGGGACGTGCCGGCGGTGGTTTTCATGCGACCTTCGGCTTGCAGGAGAGCATCAGCCGCGGCTTGCAGGTCAGCGGGAGGTTGGATGCTGGCCTCGAGCAGGTCCGGGGTTTTCAGGATGTCGGTGACGACGGCGTCGTCCTTGTCCCACTGCTCGAGTTCTTGGCTCCACTGCTGCAGGAGGGCTGGGGATTGCAGTGCGGCGGCGGCCTCCTCACGGGTGGGGAAGCCGGCGTCCCGGGCTGCTTGGTCGGCGACGGTAGTCGCGTCACGGTGGCGGTCGGCCGCGGCGGCTGTCGTCTGCGCGGCGTCGATGGCACTTGCCAGGCGCTCCGCGGTGCGGGTGAGCTCGGTCATGCGATCGCCGAGGGTCGCGGCGGTGCCGCGTGCAGTTTCCAGGGCACCGGCGATGGTGTGCTGCTGCTGGGCCAGGGCCTTGCTGCGCATCTGGCATTCGGTCAGACGGTCCTTGGCTTCCTGGTGTTGCTGGGCGCGGGTGTCGCATTCACTCCGGAGCCGGGCCAGCTCCTCCTGGGCGGAGGGCAGCTTGGCGGCTTCGTCACATGTGGCTTGGTGAGCTTTCCGGGCTGCCTGAAGCTGTAACTCGAGCTCGTCAGCAGGAGTGGGCCCTGCTGCTCCGAGCGCTTGCGCATGCTGGGTGGCGAGGTCGCTGCGGGCGCGGCTGGCCCGGGTGTGCGCGGCCTCGGCCTGTTCATGGGCGGTGCGGGCGTTGTTCTCGTCCTCGCGGCTGGGCTGATCGGCTGGTCGCTGTGCCGGGGCTGGGTGGGTGGGTGAGCCGCATACCGAGCATGGGGTTCCTTCGGTGAGTTCGGCGGCCAGTTCTCCGGCCATGCCGTCCAGACGGCGTTCGCGCAGGTCGAGCCAGTCCTTCTTGGCCTGGAGTGCTTCAGCTTCGCGCTGTGTCTCGGTTTCTGTGGCTGAGGCGAGCCGGGTGGCGAGGGTGTCGCGGCGGCGAGCCGCTTCGACCTGGGCATCCAGCGCCTGGACGGCCTGCTCACGTTGAGGTACCTGATCTGCGGCCTTGACCATGCCTTCCAGGCGGCCGGTGTGCTCAGCCTCCAGGGCGGGCCATGCTGTGAGCCAATGCGTGGCCTCGTCCAGATCGGTTTGTGCCTGCTGTTCCTTGGTGTCGAGCTCTGCGATCTGTGTTCCGAGCTGTGCGTGGCGCTGCTCTTCCGGCAGCAGTCCTTCGACGCGACCTCGCTCGGCGTGGTGCTGTTCGAGGGCTACTCGCAGCTGGGCAATCTCGTCATGGCGGTGGGCGGCAGGCAGCAGCGTGCGGGCTTCACCTTCAGCGGTCCTGGCTTTTTGGAGGGCGAGGGTGGTGCGCTCCAGGCCGTCGAGCAGGGGACGCAGCAGTTCGGCGCGGCGGCCTTTGTCCAGTTGGTCACGCAGACGTGGGTGGTCGGCGGCCTTGTCATCCAGGGCGGCGCGGCGCGCGAGGGCGTGGTTGTGCTGGCGTTGGCGGTTTTCGAGTTCGGTGGCGCGCTGGTGTTCGTCTTTGGCCTGCTGGTGGGCCTGGTCGCTGCGTTTTTCGTCGGCCAGAGCGGTGAGGTGGGCGCTTTGGGCGAGGGTGAGCAGGTGTTGGGCCCAGGAGAGGGCGTCGGCGGAGTGCTGGGCGTCGGGCCGGGCAGGCTGGTCCGTGTCGCCTTGCTGGAGGAAGGGGGCTGCTTCCTGGTCGATGCGTTCGCTGAGCTGCTGTACGGCGGTGGCGACCTCGTCGAGGTCCTTCTTCATGGTCTTGCTGCGGTTGGTGAGCCATACCTGCAGTTCCTGGAAGTGTCCGGTGTCGAAGAGCCGGCGCAGCAGTACGGCGCGGTCTTTGGCATCGGCCCGCAGGAATTTCGCGAAGTCTCCCTGGGGCAGGAGGACGACCTGGCAGAACTGCTCCTTGGACAGCCCCAAAGCCGCCTCGATCTCTTTGGCGGTGTCCTGGTGGTTGGCACAGACCGGATCCCACGTTGCGGGGCCGTCCGCGGTGCCGGTCCGCTTGTGAAGCTGCACGGTGGCTTCGGCGGTGGCAAAACCGTTCTTGGCGCGCGAGCTGGGATAGGTCTGCCTGGGCGTTCGCGTGATTTTCAAGCGGCGGCCGGCTGCGCTGAATTCGAGGACGACCCGGGTGCGTGTATCGGTGGGGGCGTGGTCGCTACGCAGGCGGTGGGTGGGGCGGATGCCGGGCACGTTGCCGTAAAGGGCGAAGCAGACCGCGTCCAGGATGCTGGTCTTCCCCGCTCCGGTGTCGCCGCGCAGCAGAAACAGGCCGCTGCTGGTCAGGGCATCGAAGTCGACGTCTTCCGTGCGCGCGAACGGGCCGAACGCCTGGACGGTCAGGTGGTGGAGGTACATCAGCTGGCCTCTCGCGCGGCGGCTTCGGTGCGGACGCTTTCCAGTCCCTCTTGCAGCAGGTCCTGCTCCGGGCCGGTGGCCGGAGCGCCGGTGACGTGGTGAAGGAATCCCAGCGTGATGTCGTGGTCGGTGCGGCCGTTAACGCGTGCCCGGTAGGACTCGTCGTTGGTGCGCTGCTCCTGGGAGAAGCTCAGTTTCAAGGCGTGGGGAAAGCGTTGCTGCAGGCGTTCCATGGCCATGTGCGGCCGGTCAGGGTCGGTGAGCGTGATGTGCAGCCAGCACTTTTCGTACTCGAGGTACTCGGGACGGGTCAGCAGGTCGTTCAGAGTGCCGGTCAGTTGGCGCATGTGGCGGGGTACCGGGCATAGGAGCTTGTGTGCCGTGAGGTGGGAGTCGGCGTCCAGGTCGATCAGCCACATGGCCTTGGGGTGATCTGCTTCGGAGAAGGAGTAGGCCAGCGGGGATCCGCTGTATCGGATGCGCTCACTGACTTGCTGGCAGCGATGCAAGTGCCCCAGCGCTACATAGTCCACCCCGGCGAAGAGGGAGACGGCGACGGAGGGAACGCCACCAGCGGTGATGTCGCGCTCGCTGTCGCTGGTGTCCGCTCCGGTGACGAAGGCGTGGGCCAGGACGACCGACCGGGTGCCGCCGGGACGCGCCGCCAGGTCGGCGCGGACCTGGTCCATGGCCGCACTGAGCACGGCGTGATGACTGGGCTTTTCCGCTCTGAAGTGCGCCTGGACCAGGCCAGGCTCGAGGTAGGGCAGGCCGTAGAAGGCCACCGGCCCGTGCTCGTCGTTCAAGACGGCGGGACGGGCACAGTCCTCCACACCGGTCCGCAGGTGGATCCCGGCGCGCTCGATCAGCCGGGCATTGACCCCCAGCCGCCGCGGCGAGTCATGGTTGCCACTGATCATGACGAGCGGCACCTGGAGATCGGCAAGTTCTCCAAGGACCCAGTTGAACAGGTCAATTGCGTCCAGCGGCGGGATGGCGCGGTCGAACACATCGCCCGCGACGGCCACAGCCTCAACGCTTTGTCGCCGCACCGTCTCCAGCAGATGCTCCAGGAAGGCGCGCTGCTCCTTGAGAAGCGGCACGCGATGGAGTTGCCGGCCCAAGTGCCAGTCCGAGGTGTGCAGGATCCGCATGAACACAGACCGTAGCCATGAGGCGGCTGGGGCGTGAGTTTTCCCGATAAACAGTCTCCTTTGAGCGTGTTTTGGGGCAGATGACGGTCTTGGTGCAGGCGCCCGAGGCGGTTTGCCATGAAGAGGGCCGCCTGCGGACGCATAGATCAAGGAAGCGAGCGGCGGATCGATTCAGCTTGATCAATCGCGATGACTGGCGGTGCAGCGGGGTTCGGCAGTCCTAGGATGGTGCGTTCGAGACAGAAGTGACGCCCCACGCAGGCTTGTTGACGATGCGCGCCAGTCCAGTGAGGGCGGGACGAGGGTACGGAGCGGGTAGGCAGTGCATCTGATCAGCTTCGCAGTGAGCGGATTCCGTTCCCTGAGGGATGTCGGTGACATACCGGTGAACAGGCCGACCATCCTGGCCGGCCACAACGATGGCGGAAAGAGCGCGGTGCTGGACGCACTCGCCTTCCTGGTCGGTGCGCGCAAGTTGGAGCAGGACGACCGCACCTACGTACAACAGCCCGGTCACGACAACACGCCTCCCACCAACGGGCGTTGCGCAACGACGACGGTCACCGGAACGTTCACACTCCATACCTGGGAGCAGTCCGTCTTCGACCTGCCTGCTCAGGTGCGGGTGCGACGGTGGTCGGGGGAGGATCTCGTTCCGCATCTGGAACTGTTCGGGCCGCTGGCCGATGACGAGCGGCTACGAGATCTGTCTGCCTACCTGGTGCCCGCCCTCAAGGAGCTCGTGGCCGAGCTTGGCCTGAAGCCCGCCAGCCAGCGGCGGGCGGACCTGGAAGCCGCATTACGTGCCCATGCCGCAGACCACTCCAGCACCGAAGGATGGCAGTCGGCACCCGCGGGGCTGGACAAGCGCATGCCACGCCTGCTGGCCTTCGACGGGAAGACCGCGCACCCCGACGCTGCCGTGAAGACAGCGCTCACCAGCCGCTTCCAGGCCCATATGGCCGATCCTGAACTCAGCGGGCGCCTGCATGAACTGGAGGACGACGTCAAGGACCGGCTGCGTATCGATGCCAAGTCATTGTGCGACCACATCGGCACCCGCTGCCCGGACCTGGAGGAGGTGTTCGTCGAGCCGGAGATCTCCTTCGGGCAGGGTTTCCGCTCAGCACCGCTGCGTCTGTCCCGCACTGCCGGGGAATCCATGGGGCTGGAGCGCTCTGGCCTGGGCCGCAACCGCCGGGTCTCGCTGGCTGTCTGGGAGTGGACCAGCGAACTGCTGGCCGACGAGGAGAGCAGCGACCCCTCCCCTGGCGCGACCGGCGATGACAGCCTTGAACCGCCCCCGGTGCAGAGCATCGTCGTCTACGACGAGCCCGACACTCACCTCGACTATCACCACCAGCGCAAGATCATGCAGCTCATCCGGGAGCAGAGCGCGCTGCCGCATGTGAACGTCATAGTCGCCACCCACTCGATGAACCTCATCGACGGCGTCGACATCTCCGACGTGGTCCACCTCACACTGCACGATCACCGCACCGTCGTCGAACGCCTGGGCGCCGGGGTGGTCGGAGTAGACATCGACCTGCACTTGGGTCGGATCGCCGCAGCGGTGGGTCTGCGCAACTCCGTTCTGCTACACGAACGCTGTTTCCTGGCCGTGGAGGGGGAAACCGAGCAGCGCGCCTTCCCTCTGCTGTTCCGCCTGTGCGAGGGACTCTCCCTTCAGGCAGCCGGCATCGCGATGTGGGCGTGCTTCAACAACGAGGGCGCCCTCCACCTGGCCCGCTACCTCGCCCAGCACGGCCGGACGCTGATGCTGGTCGTCGACGCCGACAGCCGCAACGTCCGTAAGAGCATCTTCAAGCCCGCCAAACTGACCGAGTTCTTCGGCCACGCGGCACCCGACTTCGTGAAGTTCATCGGCGAACCCGAGCCGGGTCAGGCAGGCGCCGAGCAGTTCAACGAGCTCGAGGAGATCTTCCCCGACACGCTCTGGGCCAAAGTGGCCAACAAAATCTGGAGGCGCAACGACGCCGACTGGACGGCCGCCGACTTCACTGCACAGCGCGGTACGGGCAAGTTCAGCGCACGCGTTCAGGAACTCCTGCAGCAGAAGAGTCCTGAGGGTCCGGGCGGCAAGCCAGAGATGATGTACGAGCTCGCCATGGCACTCGAGGACCCCAGCGATGTGCCCGAGCAGCTGCGGACCGTCTTCAGCCAGCTCAGGATGCTAGCAGCGTAAAGCCAGCCGTGAACGCCTGGGCTGTCCCGGGCCTCGGTGCACCGGGACGGCGGCGTCGGCGTGCCTTCATCCGCTCTTTACGCTGCTCCAGCGTCGGCGGCTCCCACTTGTGCCAGCCTACCGGGGGCTTCCACCGCTGCATGTGCTCACGCTCATCCACCCCGCACCACCGGCAGCCACTCGGAGCAGGTAAACGCAGGCCGGAATCATTGTGCATCGCAGGCATGCTCGCCTCCCTCCATCACTTGCTGATTCTTCCCCACAGCACTGACATCAGCCTCCGGACGTCTCCGCACGAGATCGGCGCCGGGTACCGCTGTGTGGGTATCAGTGGCAAGTCATCCCCCAGGCATGGGCGGGATCTGCACCGGCGGTTACCTCAGGGGAAGCCTCAAGAAACGTACCGATCGAGGACCGGACGCCGCGGTCAAGAAGGCGGCCCACGCAGGTGACGGCGACGTAGGCCAGACAGGCACCCATGTCACTGACTGGTTCGGGGACCGGACGGCGCTGCACGGGGTACGACGTGGGGCCGTGGGCGAAGCGGGCGGTGGGTGCTGATCCGGCCGTCGAGGTCGGCGTAGCACCAGCGTTCTTCGATCTTGATCATGGCCCGGGGCGGTTGTCCATCAGGAGCCGGAAGTCCCGTAACTCGGTCGATGATGCTCCTCCTGGCCGAGCGTTAGGCGTGGCTGGCCACGCCTACCAAGGCAGCCAGCGCTGAGCGCCAATTTCGTCGTCGTGCGGTCCATCAGCGAGGGCGCCAGGTACGGATCTCCAGGTGAGAGATGTGAGCGCCTTCATGGATGCGGCCGGTTGTGACGAGCCACTGGTGGACAGCGGCGGTGACATCGCCAGCGGCGGCATCCACCCGGCGGGCGAAATCGGCGGCATCAAAGCCACCGGTCGTCGCCGAGCCATAGGAGCGTTCCTCGGTGTGGTCGGCGCGCTGGATGACGCCGCGGCGGATCCCCGGGGAGTCGATGCGGCTGCCGGATGGGTGAACGTACCCGGTTTTCGGCATACGGACGGTGAAGGCCAGGCGCAGGCCGCGGCGGGCGGCTTCGGCAATCAGGGGGCGCAGGCGGGCGGAGCCGGAGGCGATGGCCTGGACGCCGACGCGGCCGGTGCCGGTGCCGGTGGGGGTGATCAGCACGGCCTTGGTGCGGACCCGGGCCGTTGTCCCGCTGCGAGTGGTGCGACGCGTGATGTGGGGAGCGGCGATGTCGGCGAGTTCGCCGGTGTCGGTGATGCCTGCGGTCTGGACGGCATTGAGCGCATGGCGGAGTGCAGGGACGAAGGCGGCGCCCTTGTGGCGTGTGTAGAACTGGGAGACCAGGGAGGGGTCGCGGTTGATGATGCGGGCGACGTCGCGCTTGGTGTAGCCGGCAGCTTGGAACTGGTCGGTGAGGCGGGCGGCCTCGTTCAGTTCGCGGCGGTTGCGTGGTGGCATCAGGCTTCACCGCCGGAGTGGCTGCGGTGGAAGGCGGCGCGGCCGGCATCGCGCAGGGCGAGCAGGTCCTCTTCGGTGGTGGGGGCAGTGATGGGGCCGATGAGGTGGCCTTTGTTGAGGTAGTCGCCGGGTTGGCCGTGGTAAGGCCAGTCCAGGGGCTGGGTGAGGTAGATGGCGTCGGTGCGGAAGGCGACGACGGTTCCGGGGGGTGCGTGGAGGGCGCCGACGTGGGTGTTGTCCTCGCGCATGCGCATCGAGAGCAGAGCGGCGCGGGCGGCGGACCAGATGCCGGCGGCCCATTCAGGGTGGGCGTAGGGGTCGCGGGAGAAGCCGGTGGGGCGCTGCCAGGTGACGGTGTGCTCGTCGAAGCCGATGATTTCGGCGTCTTCGGGGATGTCGCGTTCGGCAGTGCGGGGGGTGGTGCCGGTGACGATGCGGGGCCGTTGGGCGAAGGATCCGATGCCGTAGAGGAGGAGGGAGCGGACGGCGCGGGAGGCCAGGCGGGCGGCGGTGCGCTGTTGTTCGTCGGTGTGGAGGTCGGCTTGTGCGGCGAGGCGGGACCAGCTTTCTTTGAGCTTCCTGGACCAGTCGTCCAGCGGTTTGCCGTCATCCCACAGCAGTCCGTCGAGGATCTCGACTTTCCACGGCTGGAGGGGGTTGGTCAGGGCGGTGTAGATCTCGGGGCCTCCGGCCCAGGTGGTGAAGGTGATGCCGCCGGTGCGGGGGTAATGCCAGGCGCGTTCGCCAGGGGCGGGGGCGGGGAGAATACCGACGTGATCCCAGCCGTCGGGGACGGTGACGCGCACGTGCCAGTGACCGCAGCCGAAGAGGGCTTTGGTCTGTTCCTTCTCCGACCACGAGGCGAACGTGGCTGCGGTGACGCGCCGGGGGGTGCCGACGCCGGATTTCCAGGTGTGCTTGGCGTAGGCGAAGGTGCGGTCGTATTCGACGAGGGCCGGGAGTTGTTCAGGAACGTCGGGCGGGGTCAGCAGTTCGGTGCGGCCTTGGCCTGCTGTGGAGTGCAGCAGGCCGCGTAGTTCCTCGGAGAGGACCGGGTATCCGTCGGCGAACTGACCACGGGTGGGGATTGTGCGGGTCCACAGGTCGCGCCCGGTCTGGGAGGGGGATCCCATGATGACGGCGTCGGTCCAGTGGGTGCGCAGGGTTTTCCACAGCAGGACGAAGGCGTCGCGGATGGTGTCGGGGGCGGCGCCGCCGGTGTCGAACCACTCCCCCACGGAGCGGATCTCGACGTGCTGCTCGCTGTTTTCGCGCTGGTAGCGGCCGACGGGGTTGCGGGGGTGGACGAAGTGGCCTGCCATGCGGTCCTTGCCGCGGCCGGTGTCAGTGCGCCAGCCGGGCGTGGGGGCGTTGAGCCAGGCGGTGACGGCGTCCTTGAGGTAGGGGTAGCGGTCGGCGTCGCGGTGCCAGGGGTCTCCTGCGGTGATGTAGATCCGCTCCACGCCCTCGGGAAGGGCGTGGAAGACGGCCTGGAGGATCTCCCCCGCTGAGGGGGACTTCAGCTCCAGGCGCAGGGTCTGGTCCCGGTGGACGAGGATTCCCGTGTCAGTGTCCAGGAAGACCGTGGAGCGTGCCTGCTGGGTGAAGTTGGGGTGCGTGGACGCAAGGTTGGTGGTGAAGCTGAACCACCGGTCCCCCGCCATGCCCTCAGGGATGGCGAGCAGCGTCCGGGTTTCTCCCGCACGGGCAGGAGCTGCAGCCGCATCGGGCGCGGGCTGGGGTTCCGCAGGTGCGGACTGGGGTGTGGAGGTGGGTACCGGCATCCGGACGGTCATCTCTGGAGCAACCGCCCCCGGTACAGGCCCGGCGGTCCTCGGCTCGTCGCCGGGCTCGGTGGGGTCGGCCGGGGCGGTCTCGGCCGGTTCGGTGGGCCCGGCCGGGGCGGTGAGATCCTCCGGGGCGAGGGTCGGGACGAGGGTGACGACCTCGGCCAGGCTCAGCCCGGCGGCCGGAGCGATCCGTTCCGCCTTCGCCTTGTGATGCCCGGCCAGCGCGGTGATCTTCTTGTCACGTTCCGCCTCGAGCTTCGCCAGTACCGCCCGCGCTTTCTTGATCTCGTCGCGCAGGGCACGCAGTTCAGCAAGTGTGGCGGTGTAGGTCTTGGCGTCCATCACGGTCCCTGTGCGGCGTCGGTTCAGTCGACGGTGTTGGTGGTGTTGGTGGTGACATAGGCGATGGCGCCGCCCGAGTGCGAGGACAGGCGGGTGCCCAGCAAGAGGTCCGCCAGTTCCCGGTCCTCTCGTACGGGAGCCGTCAGTTGCTTCACCGGCTGTGCGAGGTCAGTGGCATATCCGGCGAGAACTGCTTCGGGGAAGCCGTGGCGGCCGCGGTCGTCTTTCTCCCAGTGTTCGAGTCCGGTCAGGACCGCGACCACAAAGCCGGACAGCGTCACCGGCAGCACCCGCCCAGCCGCGATACTCGCCGCATCACAGCGCCACCAGCCGCGCAGCGCCTTCAGCAGCTCCTCAGGCGGCAGCGTTGCGGAGAATCCGGTCCACGCACCGTTCCCTGTCTGCTGGGCCACATCGGCACGCAGCACCGCAATCTCCGGAGCCGGAAGATGCGCCAGTGGAGCAACGGCCCGTTCCTTCAGAGTCGTCACCACCTCGAGCGGGATCATCACGCGGACTCCACGTCGCGACAGCCCTGGCAGCACACCAGCACGTACGAGCCGGCGGAAAGTCGTGACCGCGCAGCCGAGTTCCTCGGCCGCTTGACCCGTCGTCAGGAGCACAGCCCCTCCGTCATGCCGACTCCGTTATCTGATTTGGCATACGCTAGCGGGTGCCACCGACGCCGTCAAAGCTGCCGACAGAAGCACACAGCCGGTCACCTGGGCCCCGCCTCTCCAGCAGAGGCTCCGAAGGGCCCAGCTCGGACGCGGATTGCGTATCGTCAACGCACTGGCCCGACAGCCGGAGTTGCTCGGAGACTGGCACAGGAAAGACTGTCTGGGGCTGCAGTCAGCACGTCCCAGTGGCTTTAGACGGTGTCCTATGTGGTGATCGGTCGTTGGCTGTTCATGGGGCAGGGGACGTGGGGTTGGATTGTTCCGGACGGCTTGTGGGAGCTCGCCAGGCCGTTGATTCCGGAGGACCGGGTGCGGCCACAGGGCGGTGGGACACCGAACACGCCTGATGA
>NZ_JBQQBW010000122.1:0-18746 GCF_052245415.1 Streptomyces sp. 8N706
TTTTTGCCGTACCGCGGCGGCGGCTGGTGTCAGGTGGCGAGTCCGAGGGCCGTGTGCGTGCGGGGCGGTCCGGGCGTGGCCGGTGCGGGCGTGGCCGGTGCGGGCGTGGTGTGGCCCGGCCTGGGGGTGTCCGGTCGCTGTTCCGGGGTGCCGTGCAGGTGGGTGCCGACCAGGTAGCCGATCAGCAGCCCGGTGACGCCGAGACCTTGTGCCGGTTGACCTTCCACCAGGTCGGTGCCGGGGGCTCGGTGAGCACGCGTATGACGGTCGGGGCCTTCGCCGAAACGGGATCTCCTTGTCGCTCCGGGGGTGGTGCGTCGGGTCCGGTCGGCCTGTCCGGTCCTCGCCCGGCCCCGACAGTGGCGGGGCCGGGCGAGGGCCAGGCGGAGCGACCGGAGGTTCAGCGCTGGAGCGGGTGGATGCTGTCGGGTTCGTCGTCGTAGTCATCGCCCGCCGGGGTGGGGGCGGGGATGGTGGCGTGGATGTGGAGCGCGGGGTTGAACTGGGGCTGGAACTGCGGCGGGTGGTTGTGGACGACGGGCCGCAGGGTCAGACCGCGCAGGGCGAAGATGCTGGCCAGCGCCCACATGAGGGCGGCCAGCCCGGTGGCGGCGGCGCGGCCTCCGGCCGGGGAGGCGGACCAGACCATCGCGAGGCTGCCGCAGCCGAACAGCGTCCAGGCGATGCGGGCACCGGCGTTGCCGAAGAAGCCGCCGATGAGTCCGAGCAGTCCGGTGAGCTGCCAGAAGGCGTAGAGGGCGGCTGGGGCGAGGGGGAGGTGGGCGGCCTGCTGGGCGAGGAAGACCCGGACCGGGTGGTCGACCGTTCCCCACAGGCCGTGCCCGGCGCCGGCGTCGGAGGCCGGGACGGCGGACAGGCCCTTGAGTGCTGCGCTGGTGATGTCGCTGGCGGCGTCCACCATGATGACGATGAGGCAGACACCGGCGAGCAGTCCGGCCGCTTTGATCCAGTTGGCGATCTCGTGCCACCCGGCGTGCCGGGCCTGAAGCACCTCCTCCCACCGCTGGTAGAGGAAGCCGCCTTCCTCCCAGGACTCCCTCCACGCGGTACGCAGCCGCGCGAGGCGCGTCGCGTCCTCGACGGCGGGCGGGGGCGGCTGTTCGAGCAGGTCGAGGATGCTGTTCGGGCGGTGCTGGCCGTTGGTGGGCATGGTCGCAGCTGCTCCTTCAGGTAAAGGTCGGTGATGGTTGGCCGGAGGCCGCCCGCGTCGCGGGCCCGGCTGGGGTGTCCGCGGCGTCAGCGGATCTCGTTGCGGGTGCGGGCGAAGAACATCCCGCGCGTGAGGCTGTTGTTGTGGATCTCGGTGTGCTGGGTGACCGGACCCTCATAGACGTTCTTGGTGACGGCGGAGCGCGCCTTGCTGATCGCGCCGCCAATCGCGGTGGCGACCATGGCGATGCCCGCGAACGGCAGGGTGACCATGAGGACCCCGGCGAGCGTGACGGAGGCCAGGCCCTGGAGCACGAGCCAGGCGCCGCAGCCGATGCCGGTGACGCCGGCGCCGACGCCGATGCTCGCGACAGCGATCCCGGCCGCCCAGGCGGGCACGCTCCGGTGGTCAGGCTGCGTCACGGGCGGGGTGGTGCCGAAGGCGGGCACGGGGGAGTCGTCGCGGATCGCCGTCGGGTGGTGGCGTACGGGCTGCGTGGCCCACTGATCGATCAGGCGGCGGGCTTCGGCCGCGGCCTCGGACTCGGGCATGCCGTACTGGGTGTGCTGGGGGTCCATCGCGGTTCTCCGATCACGCAAAAGGGGAGCGCCCTCCCCGCCGTGGTGGCGGGGAGGGCGCAGGGAGGGGAGGGGAACGGTGAAGGGCGCCGCCGGGGGTTCGTGTCCGGCGGCGCCCTTCGGCGTCGTGCAGCGCTGGGAGAGTTGGGCGCTAGTCGTCGGGGGTGTAGTTCAGTGCGCCACAGTTCCAGCAGTCCCATTCGTCGGGGACTTCGACCAGGTCGCAGCAGTCACAGCCGTCGCCGTGCACGACGCAGTCCTCGCCGCAGCGCCAGCAGGTGTAGTGCAGGTGTGCCATGTCCTTGTCCTCCCCCGTGATCGTGGTGGGGCCCGACAAGAGCATGCGCCAGATATCGGCGTTTTACTGCGGAGTTGATGGAGCTGGCCGGACGGCTGCGCGTCAGCGGCTGGAGAGCAGTCCGGCGAGCGAGGCGAGGCCGCTGTTGATGGCCGGGGCCAGGCCGGTCGCGGGGAGGGTGAGGCCGAACAGGGTGCAGGCCAGCATGGAGCCGAGGCGGGCGTAGCCGCCCTTGAGCAGGACGAAGACGATGATGCCAGCAGCACGGCGGCGGAGATGGAAAGGGCCACGGCAGGTGGGTCCTCCTTCATGAGGTCGGCTGGGGCCGGCCGTGCTCGGGCAGGCCGGCCCCAGCGTGATGGGTGGGTTGGTCAGGCGTTGTTGAGGCTCTTGATGGCCTCCAGTGCCTGGCGGGGTGAGGTGACCTGCTCGGCACGGCGGCTGCTCGACTTGGTGCCGCGCTTGCCGCCTCCGCCCTTGCCGCCGCCTCCCCCGCCGCGCCGGCGGGACCGGCCGTCGCCGTCGTCGTCCTCGTCGGGCTCGGGCCAGAACTCGCCCGGGTCGGGCTCGCGGTTCCAGTCACCCCACAGGCCGCGCTTCTCCAGCTCGCTGATTTCGTAGTCGGTGAGCCGGTTGACCTCTTCCGGGAAGAGGTGAGCGAGGTCGGTGTCGAAGTCGGCGAAGAGACTGCGCATGAGCACGGCGCGGCCGTTGTCGAGGACGATGACGGCGACGCCGCCCGTGCTGACGCCGTTCTCCGGGTCGGCCTCGCCCTTCATGGCCCGCTCGATCGCGGAGCCTTCCTGACGGGAGTAGCGGGCCGGGATGGTCGGCACGTCGTAGGCGTTCTCCATGGTGCCCTCCGCGGCCTTGCGGGTGGCCCCGGGCGAGCCCATGTTGAAGACGACCGGGCGGGAGTTCTGCCGCAGGTTGTCCTTCATCTCGGTGGCGAACCCGTTGTGCGCGAACGGCGACTGCCCGGCGGGCTTGAAGCCGATGCCGTACTTCAGGCCGGTGACCGTGAGGTCGTCACCGTTGGTCTGGATGTCCTCGCCGAACAGGCCGTCCTGCGCGGCGGTCATGAACTCATCCGCGTACACCGACAGCGGCCGGTACGGGCAGCGCGGGTCACCCGGCTTGTAGTCGTGCGGCTGGCCGTCGTGCGGCCAGGGCATCTCCGCCCTGATCTCGCACAGCGCCTTCGCCGCGCGCAGCTGCCGCGCCATCCACACGGCCGTAGAGCCCTGTCGGTCGATGTACTGCCCCAGCGTGGTCGTCTTCTCGTCCCGGCGGACGGTGGACAGCCACACCACCGCGCCCGCGAGGGATTCGGCGGCCATGGAGATGGCGAAGAACTGCGTTTTCCCGCTGCGGCTCACTCCGAGGATGAGGCCGTGGCAGGCGGCGTTCTTGTCGTGCTGCCAGACCATGTTCTTCACCGGCTGGCCGGTGATGGTGAACCCGCACACGTACATGCCCTTGGCGTCCGGGGTGAGCAGGTCGCGGGTGGCGGGGAAGATCACGCTCAGCGGAGGCTCGTCGAACGCGCTGATGAGGAACTCGTTGCCGTCGATGAGGACGAACACGCAGGAGTCGTCTTCGGGCAGGCTCAGGCCGCGGCAGACCTTGGCCAGGTCGATGCGGGGTGAGTCCGTGGAGTCGGCCATCTTCGCCCGGTGGAACGTCACGCCGCGTTCGTCGTCGCGGGTGCGGTGGACCAGGACGGAGCCGGGGGCGCCGCCCTTGGGGCCGCCGACGCGGTCCGTCCAGCGCTCCTGGTCGGTCGGCTTGGTGCGGCGCCGCTGGTTCGCGTCGGGAGTGATGCGGGCCTCCAGCCAGCCCGGCCCGCCCTGCCGGCCGGGCTGGATCGCGACGTCCACGAGGGTGACGTCGCTGGTGTGCACGCCGAACGCGGCGCCGACAGCGGCCTCCGTGAGGCCGGTGATCGGCCGTCCGGTCTCCGAGGCGCGCAGCAGGATCGTCATGTCGTGCTGCATGCCGGGGTGCCGGGTGGCCTTGACGATGTGGGTGCGCGCGGGCATCCCGGCGCCCTCCCACAGCATCCGCGCCTCGCGGGTGAGCTGGTCGGCACCGTCGTCCGGCAGCGCCGGGGACGGCTCCGGCTCGGGCGCGCGCTGGAGCTGCAGGGCCGGGGCCGCGAGGGCGGGGCGGTGGCGGCGGCGGGCGTGCCGGCAGAAGGGCAGCACGATGGAGCAGGCCGCCGCCCATCCGGCGGCGAACATCCCGTCAAGCCACCACGGGCCCCAGCCGGTGGTGTTCTTGGCGGCGACGTCGACGGCGGCGGCCAGGACCAGCGGGGTCCAGCGCAGGATCTTGCGTCCGGCGCCGGTCTCCTCGCTCTTGGCGGCCAGGAACCAGCCGCCGATCCCGGCGGCGCCGGCCAGCTGGAGGACGGTGTTGACGGGGTTGTCGGGACAGACGTTCGGGGCCACCGCCAGCACAGGCGCGGCGAGGGTGTAGGCGAGGCGTTCGAGCGCGACACTGCGCGGCGTGGTCACCGGTGTCTCCTTCGGGAACAGGCACGGGCGGCCCCGCAGATATCGCGGGGCCGCCCGTGGCGGGGTGGAGGAGGGGAAGGGGTCAGCGGTCGAAGAAGCCCGGCTTGGGGGTCTTCTCCGGCCGGTTGGAGCGGATGTCATCCAGCGCCCCGTACAGCTTGGAGTGGGTGCGCTTGGCCTGGTAGGTCATGGTGACGACCTCCTGAGCGGTGGCTCCGAGGTTCTTCACCGATACGGCGGCACCACCGAGCGCGACGGCCACTTCGTCCGTCAGCACGACGAACTTCGCGTCCAGGTCCGCGTTCTCGATGTCACCGGCCACGGTCTCCGTGTGCTTGGCGTTGGCCTTCATCTCGCGGCGCAGCGCCTCGAGTTCACCGGCGGCGTCGTCCAGGGCCGTGCCGAGCTTGTCCAGCTTGGCCTGGACGGCCTTGTAGCGGTTGTCGTCGTCGGCCGGCACGGGGGCCGCGCCGCCGGTCTGCGGTACGAGATCGCTCATCAGCGCAGGTCCTCCAGGGTTCTAGTCGTGGTGGGCGGCGGCCGACGTGTGCTTCAGGCCCGCGTCTTCCTTCGCGGCCATGTCCTGGCCGTAGACGCGGGCGACCATGGTGGCCGCGAGCTTGGCGGCCTCCTTGGCGAGGCCGCACTCCTCAGCGCACCGCTGGGCCTGGATCTTCATGAGGCCGGCGGCGTCGGCCACGTCGTTGACCTGGTCGGTGACGCTGCTGTCGATGTTGTGGTCGTCGGCCAGGTCGGCGGCCATGTCCCGCAGAGCGTCGGCGACCTTGCCGAGGGCTTCCACGAGGGCTTCGGCCCGCTCCTGGTGGGACGCGGCCTTGATGGCGATGTTCGCCATCTCCATCAGGTATTCGTCGAAACCGATGTCCGTGCGGTGCTGAACGGCCAAGCCACCCTGCCCGGACGGCCTGCTGACCTGTCCGTTGCTCACGCTGCTCCCTTCCGTGGGGGTGTCTCGTGGGGTGCCGGGTCGCTGCGTGTGCTTCTCCGGCGCGGGCGGCAGGCCCTTGACGCCGGTCGTCACGGCAGCGGGGGCGTCGGGGACGATGACCGCGTCCTCGATGTCCTCCTCGCCGGTGTCGGCGGGCCGCGACGTGCCGGTGGGCCGGTCGGGCCACTCCACCGTGGGCGTGGGGTCGTCCGGTCCGAACGGGCTGTCCGAGGACCGCCCGCGACGTCCAGCACGCCCGGCACGCCCGGTGCCGCGGGCGCGGCCCCGCCGTTTGGCCCGGCCTGTGCCGCTGGTACGCCGGCGCCGGAACCGGCGGCGCTTCTTCGAGCCGTCAGACGACCCGTCACCGGCCTTGGACGCCTTGCCCGAATCGGGCCCCGTGCCGCCCTTTCCGGCGCTGGAGGCGCCGTCGGGGCCGTCCTTGGCGTCCTTCTCGCCCTTGCCATCGGTGCCCTTGTCTTTGGCGACCTTGTCCTTGGACAGGCTCACCGTCTCCGCGCCGGCCTTGCCGTCCTTCGCGTCAGCCCGGCGCTTGTCCCAGCGCCGCTGCGCTTCCTCCGTGACGGCCGCGCCCAGAGTGGTGCGACCCGGGTCGGTCGACGCCGCAGCTTCCCGCTTCGCCTTCCGCGACGCGTCCCGCTCCGCCTTCTTCGTACGGCGGTCCTCCCAGTCCTTCTGCCGGTTGGCGCGAGCCTGGTCACGGTCCTTGGCCCGGCCGGCGATGCCGGCGGCGTGCCCGGCGGTGCGCCGCTCCTGCCGCCCGGCCTGGCGGACACCGGCACGCTCCTGGCGACCCCGGGCCCGCTCAGCACGAGCGCTGGAGACCGGGCCATGCTGCCCCCGGCCGCCGTCGCCCTTCGAGCTGCCGCCCCTGCCGGAGCTGCCAGAGCCCGTGTGCGAGCCCTTCGATCCCCCGGAGGATCCGGTGCGCCCGGAACGGGCTGTACGGCCGCCAGAGGACCGGTCAGAGCCCTTCGTGCCGCCCTTGCTGCCTCCGCCACCCCCGGTCAACCCGGACCCCGAACGCCCGGCGCTGCCGCCGGAGTTGGAGCCACGCGACCCGGGCCGGTTCGGGCCGGGGCCCGAGTTGTTGCGGGACGGGCCGGTGCTGCCCCCGCCGCGCGAGGACCCGCCCCCGCCACCGGCCTTCGAGCGGCCCTTGTCCGCTCCCAGGCCGGAGCCGGGCGATTTCACACGGTCGGCGTCGGCCCTTCCTCGCGCCGCCGCCTTGTCGCCCTTCGCTTTCATCATCGCGGCGTGGAGCTTTCCGTTCTGCTCCATCATCGCGACTTCCTGCGCGGTGCGGCCCTCCAGCAGCGCGGCCTTCCGTGCTATTTCAGCCTCACGGAAAGGCGCCTCGCTTTCATGGAGCGCCCGCGCCATTTCAAGCCGGAATTCCAACCAGTCACCGAGACGGTCAGCGAGAGAACGAGGCTGAACATATTCGCCTTCCTCGTATTCGCCGTCATCTTCTCCGGTTTCCGGTGCCGTAATTCCGTCCGAGCGCAGCGCCATTGCTGGATCAGGCGCGGCCGGAATCGGCGGCAGTTCCATCGTCGCCTCTTCCGGCGACTCCGGCGGAGCGGCGGGAATGTCATCCGGCGACGGAATGGTGTCGGCGAAATCCGGGATCGGTGGCGGTGCGTACGAGGAATCACCGCTCCAGGGGCCGCGGACCAGGGTTCCGCTGCCCTCACCTTCGGACTCATCGGACACGGTGCACCTCCTTCCAGGGACTTGACAGAGCGTGAGGTCTCGTGTGCACGCGCGTGCACGTGCACGTGTGCACGCTTTACGCGCGCGAGGCCCCGCCGGAGCCCGGCGGGGCCTTCGTTGGTGACGTTCAGTGACGCGGATCGTGCTGCTTCAGGACCTGCTCCGCGTACTGCATGAGGTGGTCCCACAGCCGCCCGTCGCCCGCGGCTCGCTTGTCCATCGCGAGCTTGAACAGGCGGCAGACGCTCGTGAATCCGGGAATGACATCGCCGCGACCAGCTTTGACGTCCTTGGAGATTCGGGATCGAGTAACGCGGAGCCAGAATTCCATCCGGCCCATTTCGCCGCGCGATTCGATCGCCTTGCGCTCCTCTTCCTGCAGCCAGGTGTACCGCCCTTGAACGGAGCGTTCGACGCTGGTGAGGGGGCGCGTCACGCCGACTCCCTGTTACCCAGGTCGTAAATCGACGCGGGGCCACCATAGCCAAGATTCTGGCTCTGTGGACCCTGATGCGGCGGATTGTGCGGGGCCGCCTGGATCGGCGGAGTATTCTTCCGCTTCTTTTCCAGCTCCTTTTCCTTCCTCTTTCGGTCGGTATTCGCGACCGCCTCATCGTGGGCACGGCGCTTGTACGCACTCTTTTCCAGGCCCTTGGTGACAGCCTGGACATTCTTGAGCACGTCCTTGAGAGCCCTTTCCACGGGCTGCGCGCGCAACCAGGCGTCGTAGAAACGGTCGCCCTCCACGTGGGTGTCACGGCAATGGACGCGGGTCTCCAGAGCGAGGGTCTCCAGGTTCTTGCCGATGTCCAGCAGGACCCGCTGGACATCGGCGAGGTACCGGGCAGTCGCCTCGGGGCTCTGCGCCACATCGCGCAGAGGTGCGTGATTCGGGTCGTTGCTGTTCACGGCGGGGATTTCCTCCTACTTGGGGGTTGTCGACCGGCTTCCGGCAGACGCCAGTAGGACCAGCCCGAAAGATGCGGGCTGGTCCTGGCGTGTGCCGGCGGTGGGTCAGGTGCGGGCCCGGGCCCGCCGGGTCCACGCTCGGGGCGCGGGCTGGTTGAACCGGCCTGCCGACCGTGGCCGTCACCGGTCCGCGCTCACGCTCACGCGTGGGCTCGGGCCGGTGGCGACCATGAGCGGCAGGTGCCCTGCAGAGGGACGGGCGCTCAGGCGTTCACCGGGACGCTCGCCTTGGCGTTCACCGGGGCGCTCTCTTCAACCTGAGCGCGCAGGCGCTGCGCGGTCGGCCGGGAGACCGGCTCATCGGACAGGCCCGCCTCGGTGAGCGCGTCGCGGATCTCAGTCCACTCGGGGCGGCGCCCGAGCTCGGTGTAGAGGAGCCGGATGCGGTCGTGGCGACGCTCGGTGAGCGCGTCCCGCTCGCTGCGCGTGCGGGGGCTGTCCGCTCGGTGAGCGTCGCCGTTCCGGGTGGCGCGCTCACCGACGTGAGCGCCGGTGGTGAGCGCCGGGCGCTCACGCTCGCCCTTGCCGTCATCGGAGGTGAGCGCGCTCATCTCCGGGTGAGCGTCGTGAGCGTCGCCGGTTTCCTCAACACGCTCGATGGCGAGAGCGTCCTCGGGGGTGAGCGTGTCGGCGAGCGCGGCGGGCGCGGTGTTGAGCTTGAGTGCCATCCGCATCTCCAACGGTGCCTTCCACCGCCACGCCATCCACCCGTACTTCTCCCGCAGACGCGCTCGCAGGTACGTCTGCTCCTGGAGCCGGGTGAGCGCCTCCTCGTAGGAGGTGATCTCCCACAGGATCATCCGGCGGCGAAGCCGAGCAGTGGGAATCGGGGCGAGCAGCCAACGGCTGCGGCGCACCGTCTCCATCCGCTTCTTGCCGGTGACCGCGCCGATCCGCGTGGCGTACACGTGGGAGGCGATCTCCGAGAAGACGACCCAGAGCAGAGTGAGGGCCGCGTGCCCGAGGCGACCGGAGGCGGAGTGCGCCGCATTCCAGTTCAGATAGACGGTCACCGCCGTGAGCACCCGAGGCACCCAGCGGATCCAGCGCAGTTCCATGCCCATGCGGATCAGGACCAGGTTGGCGCCGGTGAAGGCCGGGATCGCGACGTCGATGCCGACCGGCAGCAGCCACGGCCAGTCCCAGCCCCAGCCCGTCGCCTTGGTCTCCAGCGCGGTGTAGGAGGAGAGCAGACCGAGGGTGGAGACGGTCGCAGCGGCCAGGACGATCGCGACAGCACCGAGCAGCTCCTGCCCAGACAGCGGCGGAACACCGCCAACGGGCCGGGCACCGTGGCGAGCCTTCCGGCGCGCGGCGCGGGCCTCGGTGCGGATCTGGCGGCGTCGGGCCCGCTGAACGGTGCGCTGGGTGGCCTCATTCAGAATCCGTTCGCCCTCGGCTCGGGCCTGCGCGGCCGCGGCCTGGTCGGCCGTGGCCTTCGCCGCCGCCTCCCGGGACGTCTTCGTGTCCGTCTCCGCCTGCTCGCGCAGCCGGGCGACGTCCTTGTCGGCAGCGGCCCGCAGCTCCTCAGCGGAAGCGCGGGCATCGGCCAGGGCGCGGTCGGCGTCGGCGCGCAGACCGGCGGCGGCCTTCTCCGCTCCGGTCCTCACCTGCGCGGCCTGGTCGTCCGCGCTCTCGCGCATCCGGTCGGCGTCAGCGCGGGCCCGCTCCAGGACCTGGCCGGCCTCCCGGGTGGCCCGGGTGCGGGTCTCGGCCGCGGTGCGGTCCGCGTCGGCCAGGAGCTCGGTGCGCTGAGCTTCGGCGTGCGCGCGGACCGTGGCCGCGTCCCGCTCGGCGGCCGACCGGAGTTCACCAGCCGCCGCCTTCGCCTCGGTGACGACGGCTTCGGCCTGGCGGCGCGCGTCGGCGAGGACCTGGTCGGCCCTGCCGCTCGCGGCCGCGATGAGGGCGTCGGCGTCGGAGCGCGCGTCGGCGACCAGCTGCTCCGCCTTCACTTCGGCGGCGGTGCGCACCTGGTCGGCGTCGGCGGCCGCGCTGATCGCGGCCTCCTGGCGGACCTGGTCGGCGGTCGCCTGGGCGTCAGCGAGGATGCGGGTCTGCTCGGTGGTGGCCGCCTCGGTGATCGAGGCGGCCACGGAGCGGGCCGCGTCCAGCAGTTCGCCAGCGCGCTCCTGGCCATCGGCGAGGATGCAGGCGGCGTCGGCGGCGGCCAGGTCCCGGAGATCGGCGGCGCGGTCGGCGTCGTCGGCCAGGTGCGGGTCGGCCTCCGGGTACACCGCCGGCACGGTGGTCTCGGACGCGGTGTCCTCGGAGGCGGCGGCCTGGGCGGGAACGGAGGTCGTCAGCATCGACGCCTTGGTGCGCCCGCCGCGGGGCTTCGGGGTCGCCGCGGGCTGGCGCCTGCGGCGAGTAGCAGTCTTGGGAGCCACGGGGGTGTCCTCTCTTCCGGGCGCCTCCGTGCAGAAGGGGCACCGTGGATCAGTGGCGGTCGGTAGGGTCGTGACCAGGCCCTCCGGGGCCCCGGCAGCTCTAATGCCAGGGACTCGGAGGGCCGTTTGCCAGGGGCAGGCGGGTCAGCGCCGGGCGGGCAGCTTGCTGCTGCCCTGCGCGAGGTGCTGGCGCAGCCAGGCGACGGCGGCCGGGGTCATCGCCCCGGTGTCCGGCTCGCTCAGCGGCGCTGTGTCGATGTCGTGCATCGCGTCCGTCGCCGGGAGCAGCCGCATGTAGTCGGGGTCGATCCCGGCGACGTGGCGGTTGCCGCTCAGCTCGATCAGGTCGTAGAGGACCTTGCCGGTATCGACGTGCCGCCAGGCCCACTCCACCCGGCCGACGAACGTGTGGCCGGACTTGCCGAGCCAGAACCGTTCGACGTCGCGGAACAGGACCATGTCCCCCTTGGTGTAGGTGGTCTTCGGCCGAGTGGCCTGCGTCTGAGGCTGCTGTGCCACGTCTTCTCCTCGCATCGCGTGCACCGGCGCGACCCGGTGGGTCCGGTCTGTCCGGCTCCCAGTCACCGCCCGACCCGGCCGCCAGGAATTCAGCGGTCGGTGCGGGCGGATCAGGCAGCCGTCAGGCCACGACCGCGAGGGGCCGGTGCGGGGCGATGACACGGCCGTCGGGGAGCAGCTCGCCGGTGTCCTCGAAGAGGAGGACTCCGTTGCACAGCAGGCTCCAGCCCTGCCCCGGGTGACCGGCCACGGTGTGGGCGGCCTCGCCGTCGGGGCTGTCAGCAGACGGGCACTGCGGCTTGTGCGGGCACGGGGTGGTCGCGGCCATGGGTGAACTCCCTCGGTGCGGTGTCGGATGATGTGCGGACCGGAAGGCAGCAGAACCAAGTGGTCCGCTGCGTGTGGTCCCTGCGTTCTCCGCCGCCACCGGACCGGCGAAGGCCGGTGGCGTCCGGGCAGCGCAGGGCTGCGGGCGGTCAGGCCCTCGCGGCGCCGGCGCGCTTGCGGGCCGCCCGGCGCTTCATCGCGCGGCGCTCGTCCTCCGAGAGGCCGCCCCACACGCCGGAGTGCTCGTTGTTCTCCAGCGCCCACTGGAGGCACTGCTCCATGACGGGGCAGCGGCCGCAGACCACCTTGGCCTCCTCGATCTGGAACAGCGCGGGGCCGGTGTTGCCGATCGGGAAGAACAGCTCGGGGTCCTCGTCGGCGCAGGCCGGGCGGGGCCGGGCGGGCGCGGCTGTGGACACGGGCCCGTAGGCGGATGTGCGTACGATGGTGTGCATAAGGGCCTCCCAGAAGGTCCGTTGAATACGAGACAGCCCCAGGGCGGCATCCCTGAGGCTGTTTGCTTCCGCGGTTGGGGCCATGCAGAGCCGGAATTGATTAGTGCGGTGCGCGCGGATGCGGCCGGGCCTCCGACGGGGACTGCTCGCGGCCGTCACGCTCGTGCGGTGTCGGCCTCATCGGCAGCGGCGGCCGGTCCTCCATCACCACCTGCTCCGCCTGACCGGTGCTGGTCAGGCGGTAGCCGATGCTCTGGCAGGCCGGGCAGGTCCAGACGGTGACGCCGAACCAGCCCTGACAGATCGCGCATTGCTGACCGCCGGACGCATGAGACGCGATCCCGGCACGCAGGTTGCCCGGCAGCACGATGCGGCCAATGTCGACGGCGCGGTCCTGGCCCGGGTGCGGCTGGCGTACCCGAATCGAACAGAGCTGGTCGGTCTCATCCCGCTCGGGTCCGCGCCTGTCGTCCTCGCGCTCCAGGTCGTCGATGATTCCGCCGGATAACCGCGCGGGAGATGTCATGCTGGTGATCACAGGTCCTCCAGTTCAGGTGCCTGTACAGGCAGCCCCCCGGGTGCCACCGGGGGACTGCCGCCTTCTGACCGCTCGGACGAGTGGCCACGGCCCCCTGCGCCCGCTGCCACATTGCGGGCGCCGAGGACCGTGAGCACTGGTGCTCACGAGCAAGGGGTGCGGCGTCTATGCCTCGCGATTCCCCCGACGAGGCGGGCGGAGGCGGCACGGCGGATCAGGAGACCGCGCCCTTCGGGGCGAGCTTGCACTGGTTGTTGATCTCTTCAACGGCCGTGCCGCTCCGCTTGGCCAGCTCGCCCTTCTTGGCCGTCCCGGCGTGCTTGGCCCACTCGGCCGCCCGCTGCTCCAACGTCTGTACAACGTGCTGGCGGTCGAACCGCGCCCGCTCCCGGGCGAAGAACTCGCGGACCTTCGCCCGCTTCGGCTCCTGCCGCACGAGCCGGAGGAAGGTGAGGGCGAGGCGCTCGCCGTCCGGGCAGGGCAGCAGCTCGCCGTTCCGGTTCGTCGCCTCGCCCGTGCAGGCCGAGCACTGGGCCTGGTGCAGGCGGAAAATCCGTCGAACCGCCTCCGCGCTGAGCGGGACCGGCTTGATCTGGGTGGCCGCCGGCGTCGCCGTGGTCTTCGGCTTGGGCAGCACCCGGGTGGCGCGGCGGGACGCCGTGTCCGCGATGGCGTCGGCCCGGCGCTGGTGCCACTCGTCGACCGTCAGGTCGAGAAGGACCCGCCGGTTGCTGCCGATACAGCGGCGCGGTTCGGGCGTGCCCTTGGGCTCGGTGTGATGGGGAACCAGCTTCGGACTGCCCTGGACGCCGGTGATGGGGCACCAGGTCCGGCAGTCCGGGCACACCATGTGCTCCCTGCCGAAGAACAGCTCGATCTGATTAGGAAGCAGAGTCGAAACAGCGAGCGCGGGGCGGAGGCTGACTCGCTTCGTGCGGGTCTTCTTCTGCCGTTCCTTGGCCGTGGGCATCGCGGACGTAGCGGTCATGGGGGATCTCCTTACAGAGGGGGAGGGGCGCGTCGCGGTGCTCTCTCCGTCCTCCAGGTCACATGGGAGACCCGGTGTCCTGGAGGACGGACAGCGCATCTGCGCTGCGACGTGCATGGCAGGGAGCCGCGAGCCGGGGGATTTGGTGGAGCCATCAACCCCGGCCACCCGTGAAGGCGGCGGCCACCTGCTGTTTTGTGGCGGCTTCGTGGGGGCGCTTTGCGGTTCAGCGCCGCCCACGACCAAAACGATGAGCCCTTCTAGAAGACTTGTCAAGGTCTTCTAGAATGCTGTTCACTGATTGTCATCGATTAGAAGGAGCAGCCGTGTCTCCCCCGAGCCCCAAACAGCCGCCAAAGTGGCGCCAGATCGCCGACGAGATCGCAGCGAAGATCGCTGACGGCGTGTACGCGCCTGGTGACCGACTCCCATCGGTTCAAGCCCAGGTCAGGGGAGGTAAGGGTGCGACAGCGACCGTCCATCGCGCCTATCAAGCCCTGGAGGCTGAGGGGCTCGTACGCACCACACAGGGGAGCCGCACCGAGGTCCTGGGACCCGAGGACTCGCCCCCAACGGTCCTTACCGGTGCCGCACGCCTGGAACGCCTTCGTCGAACCGGCCGACCCCTCGCACCGCGCGAGAACTACGTGAACTCGCGCTCCGTGCTTCGCTCCTGCGCAGATCCGCAGATTGCGAGTCTTCTCGGAATCGATCTGTATGACGAAGTCGTGGTCAGAAGTCGGACGTTCGTACGGGACGATAGGCCCACCGTGCTGGCCTTGAACCTGATCCACATGCGGGCGCTGGTCCCTCTGCCTGAGCTGCTCCACGAAGGGCCCATGGTGAAGTTCCGGCATGACCTGTACACCGAGCGCACCGGCAAGACCATCACCGCTGGGCCCGAGCAGAGCACCGCGCGCCTTGCCTCCACCAACGAGCTCGATGAGTTCGGCATCGACGTGCCACCGGATGTGCCGGTGCCGGTACTCGTGCTGCGCACCGTCTATTCCGACGACGACGGGCCACTGGAGGTCTGGGAGGACATTCTTCGGCCCGGCATGTGGCACGGTGGCGACTCATAGATAGGGAAGGGGTCGTCAACAATGCTCCACCACAAGTTGGTGACCGGGTTGCCCCATCCTCATGTGAAGGTCGGGTGACGAGTGTCGTCCGTGGGTGACTGCGCGAGATCCAGAACTTGCACCCCGTCGAACTTGAGGTTTTGTGGAGCTGCCCGGTCGACCCTGCGATCGAGCAAGCGCTACACGCGCACTTCGCAGAGGTCCGCCCGCACGGCTAATGGTTCGCTTTCGCTGGGCAGCGGCGGCCTGGCGGTCCGTCAGCGGTCACTGAACAGCGGCGACACGGCCGCCTCTGGCGGCCCAAAACGCCCCGTTGGGGGAGTATCGTGTCTGCGACATTGATCAATAAAAGCGATGGCCCCCATTACCTCGACCTTAGGCAAGTCGAGTGGGGGCCACTGGCCGGAGGACCTTGTAGGAGGGGTCCGAAGGCCTACCGACCACCCTTTGTTGCTACCCGAATGGTGATCGACGTGGATCAGGGTACCCGTACCTCGCCCCAGACACACAGCACCCCGCCGTGGGGTCAGCGATGCATGCGTGAGCGCTGGCCCGTCGGCGGGGTGTTCGCGTTTGTTCCCGCTGTTCCCGTACCCGCTATGAGGCGCGCCTCTGGTGCGGAGGGAGTTGGGATGACGTAGGCCTACGGGGGCGGCGCCCGCGCTTGCCGGTCTTCTTGCCGCCCCGGGGCGCTCGGCTCCTCGGTGATGCCAGTCACCTGAGCCCAACGCCCATCTGCTCTCCGTATGGCCTGCCAGGGCCTCGCGGAGGTTCTGACCGTCCCGGTGCCAGCCGGTAGCGATCAGTTCGATTTCGGTTCTCCAGAACCCAGCCCCACAAAAGCGGGGCTTTGTGCTGCCTATCGTCAAGCGATCGGAGCCGTGCTCATCATGCAACACAGTGTTGCCCTTTGTCAGCTCAGGCATGCCCGGATGGCGAGATGCCTGTCACGCTTTCGATCAGTCCGCCCTTGCTGCGGTACGCCATGCCATGACGCAGTGACGGCGCGTACGGACATGCATCGCCAGGAGGGTCCGTGAGCACGCGGGCGGTGGCAGCCGCCGCTCCGTTCATTCCAGGGCAACGGCGGCCGCAGCCGCGGCTGCGGCCGGTTCCGGCACAGGTAACGCCGACGCAGACGGGCCTTGTGCCGGTGCGAGGTCCGGGGAACCCGCTGGCTTTGGGGCGTGATGCCCGTGCTCGTCTGAGAGGTGCCGTGCGTGCGCTGCTAGACGATCCGGGAATGGAGAAGACCACGGACGCGGTGCGGCTGGCTGCGGTCGTGCTGGCCGCTCGGACGCCGTCGGCGACCGGGCGGGTGGAGATCCGCTCGGGCGAGCTGGGCCGGTGGCTGGGGATGTCGGCGTCGTACGTCGCTTCTGAGGTGGTGCCGGGACTGCGCCGCTCCGGCGTCGTCGAGATCACAACGGTGCGAGGCGAGTTCGGCGAGGACCGCGGCCTGGAGTGCAAGGTGCTGCCAATGTGGGCGGCGCGGGGGCAGGTCGGCCACCCCCTGGTGCTGCGGAAGACGGAGCTCGCAACGCTGTTGCGGCTGCTGGAGGCGGTGATGGCGCCGGGCTGGGCGCACCGGGATGGGACGGTAACTCCGGCTGGGCTGCTCGGTGCGCGTAGGGGGCGGGGTGCTGCAACGGATCGTCTGGTTCTGCTGCTGCTGGTGCTGGAGGCGACCGAGACGGGTCGGGTGCGGATGTGCGGCGGCACGGTCGACTCGAAGCGCGGCCGCGCGGCGGCAACTGTGGCGCGGCTGCTGGGCTGCACGGCCTCGCGCGGTGAGCGGGTGCTGGAGCGCTTGGAGGACTACGAAGTCGTGGAGCGGGTCCGGCTGCGGACGGTTTCCGGCATGGCGCAGCGCACCCGGCTGATGGTGCCGGCGGTCGCTGCAGCGCACGGCCCCGCCCGCGCTGCCGGTCCCAAGGAGTGGCATGCTGCGTCCCCTGCGCCTGCTTTTTCAGACCCCGACGTTGCGGCAGGGCCGGGTGGGGCCTCTGAGCCGACCGCAGATGCCCAGGTCAGCGCAGTGCAGGCTGCTGACAGGGCCGAGATGGCAGAGCCCGACGTTACAGCAGCCCTTCACACTGATCACTCTCCTGGGGGTAATGAGGGTGGTGATAGTGCGGGCCATTGTGGGTTTTCCGGCGGAGGCCGTGGGGGTGAGGGCCGTCTGCCGGACCGCGCGTGCGCGCGCGAGGACCAGGCCGTCGACGGCGAGGAGGTTTCCGGGCTGACGCTGGTCGGCGGCGAGGGCGACCCGCTGCGCGGGGAAAAGCCCAAGGAATTCACCGCGATCGAAGTGGATGAGCGGCTGGTGGCTGTCACTGCCGCTACTGGTCAGCAGCCGGTGGTGGCTAGTGGAAAGGCGCAGCAGCAGCGGGGGGTGCCCCGTCCTGCGGACCCTGAACTGCGGGTGGTGCTGACCTCGGTGTCGGGGCTGTGGTCACGGCTGTCGCGCTGGCAGCAGAAGCGTGTCGAGCGGGCTGCCCGAGCTGAGTTGGTGCGGCTTGCGAGCCTGCTTGAGCAACCGGAGGCAGCCCCGCAGTTGCTTGCTGAGCGGCTGTCGGACCGGTTGACGGAGCAGGGCGGCGAGGTGTTCGTCCGCGATCCGTTCGGCTGGCTGCTGGGCAAGGGCCTGGTGCGGCGGCCGGCCTGCTCGGACGTGCGGTGCGACGACGGCACCCGGCTGGACACCGGCGGCGACTGCCCGACCTGCGGGAATATGCTCGGCTTTCGCCGTGCTCAGCGTGCTCGGATCGCGGCCGAGGTCGAGGCCGCCCTGCTTGGCGCCGACGACGCTGAGCGGCGGGCGGTCCTCGAGGAGCGCCTGCGTCACCAGGCCACACTGGAGGCGGATGACCTGCTGTGGCGCCGCAGGCAGGCGGAGGCCGAGCAGGCGCGCCGGGAGGCTGCCCGCCAGGAGGCCCGGGCCCGGGTGGAGCGTGAGCGGCTCGCGGCGCACGCCGCCGATGAGGCCCGGCAGGCGCTCCCATGTGTGGACTGCGGCGTGCAGCGGTCGGCGGGGTTGTGCGAGGCGTGCGGCTATCGGCGCCAGACCCGGCACTTGGTCGAGGAGACAGCCTTGGTCGTGGCGGCCTGGGCGGCCGACATCGCTGACCCGGCCGACGTCGCTGCGGTGGCCGCGCATGTCCGTTCCGAGTTGGAGAGCGCTATCGCCGCCGCCCGCCAGCAGTTCCTGGAGTGGATGGACCCGGCTGAGATGCGGGACGACCCGCAGCAGTTGGAATCCTGTCTGGCATTTAACGCCAGGCAGGCCGTCCAGCAGGCCGCTGCTGACTACCACAGCACCGTGCTGGCCTTGCTGGGGCGCTCGCGCGAGGCTGAGATGGGGGCGAAGAAGGCGTACGCGACCGAGATCGGCCGTCGGCGGCACCGCTGGCATCCTGACGGACCGAGCGCGCGCGCGGCAGCCTCGAAGGCAGCCGATGCGGCCCGCGAGCGCTCCGCCCAATACCTGCTGGCCACGGGCTTGGAGCAGCTACGCAGCCAGCAGGGTGGCCGCATCGGTGCGGCCACCCTGCGACACGGGCAATAGCGCGCCGGAGGTGCGCGGGCGCTGGGCCGAACGGCTCGCCGCCCGGCCGATCAGCGCGGTCGATGCCTGCGACGGGAGTGTGGAGGCTGGGCAGCACCCGCGCGACGGCGGGGAGAACGCACACTCCGACATTCGCCCGTACCGCGGAACACCCCCGCGTCAGCGGGGAGCAATGCGCCCAGGTGTCCACGTGGTGCCGGGCCTCGGGGCCATCCCCGCGCATGCGGGGAGCAGGTATCCCATTCCACGTCTTGGATCCCGGCCGAGGGGCCATCCCTGCGCGTGCGGGGAGCGGACTGGAAGTTCGGCAACGACCAGACCGCGGGGCCATCCCCGCGCGTGCGGGGAGCAGTTGGTGGGACAGCACGCCGAGGTGTTCTCTCAGGGACCATCCCCGCGCGTGCGGGGAGCAGACCCTGGCCCGCATCCGGGCTGGGCTCGCGAAGGGACCATCCCCGCGCGTGCGGGGAGCAGATGAAAGGCGGATTACTCGCCGTCTTCGACCTGGGACCATCCCCGCGCGTGCGGGGAGCAGCCGTTTCCGGCCCATGCTGACTCCTTGATGTTGGGGACCATCCCCGCGCGTGCGGGGAGCAGAAAGGCGCTTCGCTGAAACTTCACATCAGGCCGGGACCACCCCCGCGCGTGCGGGGAGCAG
>NZ_JBQQBW010000123.1:0-18634 GCF_052245415.1 Streptomyces sp. 8N706
CTTCTAAGCACTTGGCCGCAGGTTCGAGTCCTGCCGGGGGCGCACTCGACGATCCGCGATCAGCCCTCCCTCGTGGGGGGCTTTTCTGCTGGCCAGGGGCACTGTAGCGGGGGCGGCGTAGTACCGGCGTAAGCGCCGGGCCGCCCCGAGTGATCACGGAGGCGGTCCGGCGCTGTCCGGCTGTCACCGGCTTTCTGCGGGTGGCCACGGAGAATGCTCGGTGACGTTCTCCGCAGCGACGGTTACTCCTCCCCTCTCCGGTCTGGGAGGGCCTCCCCCGCCTCGATGCGCTTTTGGAGGTCTTTGAGCTGCCCCGAGATGCATCGGGCGTAGGTGGCGAGCAGCACAGGGACGCTGTTGCCCGCCCACTCGGCGACCTGCGCCGGGGGGACCCCGTTGTTGAGCCACGTCGTCAGGCACGTGTGCCGCAGGTCGTAGACCCTCCTGCCGAGTGGTGACGCGTACTCGTCCGGGGTGAGGACCTTCTGCCTCGCGGTCCGCCAGGCACGGCGGAAGACCGAGCCCGCGAGCATGCCGCCGTTCTCCCCGGGGAACAGCAGGTCGCCCGGCTTCAGCTCCTCTGCTGAGATGTGTTCGCGCAGGATCCTCGTCAGAGCGGGGCGGCAGGGCACCGGGCGGGTGTCGTCCGAGGCTCGCCCTTTGAGTCCCCGCTCTTCGTGGATCTCTCCGGTGTCGGTCCACTGCTTGCCGACTTCGGGCCGTGCGGTGTGGAACAGCAGCTCGCCCCATTGGTCGGTGTCCTTCTCGTTGGGCAGTCGGACGTCCTGGACGTGCATCGCGACGACCTCCTCGGGCCGCGGTCCGGCGTAGTAGATCGTGGCGAAGAAGGCATGCAGCCGCCGGCCGCCCCGTGGACGGTGCCAGATCCAACCGAGCAGGTCGCCGGCCTGCCTCGGGTTGAGCAGGGACCGCTTGTCCACCGCGGACGACGTCTTGGGGGCGGTGCCCCTCCCCTTTGGCAACGGGTTGGTTCTCAGAATGCTGCGTTTGACCGCGTACTCCATGGCCACGTTGAGGATCCGGCGGTTGCGCTTGACCGACGATGCGGCGGCGGACGTGCCGTCCAGCTTGATGGCCAGCGCATGCAGAACCTCGTCAACCTTCGCCGGGTCCTCCCAGGCCGCCATCGTCAACGTGTTGCGTTCGACCCAATTGAGGATCCTCGCGACCTCAGGCGGGGCGTCGTTGCGGCGCTTGGTGTTGAACGCCCATTCCCGGAGGGCGGTGCGGACGTCGACCGGCTTGAAGCCGTTCGGCGGGGTGCGAAGCAGCGCAAGCGTTGTGCTCATAAGGGCCTTGGCCACGTTCTTCCGGTTGTTGCCGGAAGTCCGGCGCCATTGGGTGTCGCAGAACTGGAGGGCGAAGTCGTACCAGTTCACCGAGCTGGCACCCGACTGGTGCGACACGGGGCGGCCTGTGGTGAGGCTGAAGGCCTCGCCGCGGCGGGTCGCGCTGACCAGTTCGGAGCGGAAAGCGTCGGCGAGCGCTCGCGTCCCGAAGGGAGCCCGCCACTCCTTTCCTTCCAGAGTCCAGCGGACGGTGTAGGTCGTGCCGCGTGCGCCCTTGTAGGTGGCGATCTTCCAGACCTTGACGTTGTAGGTGGTGTCCATCAGGCGCCCTCCTCCCGGTAATCGAGCCAGTGTTCGTAGGTGCTGCGGCGGATGCGGAGGTCGCCGTTCGGGAGCTTGATGCAGCGCGGGGCCCGGCCCTTGGAGCGCCAGTCGTAGAAGGTCGAGCGGGTGATACGGAGCTCCTTACAGATCTCCGCGACGGTGAGCATGGCCGCCGCGGGCGTGGCAGAAGTCGTCACTTCACTGCCCCCTCACTCGGCTCGCAGCAGGGGTGAGCCGTTGCACCCTGTGTGACGAGGAAGGGGGCAAGCGGGGTCGAGCAGCCCTTACAGAGGACGGTTGGATCAGAGATGGGCTGCAACGCAGCACCCGGAGCGCCCGGAGCGCCCGGCGGGGACAGTTCTGCCTGCTCAGGTCGGGTGCAGGCTCCGGGTGCTGGCGACGGCACAGCGCCCGATGCAGCACCCGCAGCACCCGGCATCGGGTGCTCGCGGGTGCTGGCGGGGGCCCTCCGGGTGCTCGCTGCGTCCACAGCGCCCGGATGTTCATGCTGATCAGCCGTGGTTCCGGGTGCTGTGGGTGCTCCGGGTGCTGGAATGCACCCTGTCTCGACTGACGTGAGCCGGTAGAGGCGGGAGCGGTTGCCGTCGGGTTCACGCTGAGTGTCATCGACGTCGATGCCAATCGCCCTCAGCGCGGGGGCAAGTCGCTTCAGCTGGCCCCCGGCCCGGGTGGGGTCCTTGGGCCACTTCCGCGGCAGCTTCTCCGGGGTGGTGACCTTGCCGATGATGTCTGCGGCGGTCATGCAGATTCCGGCGGGGCCGGCGGCCCGTACGAGGTCGACGACGGCGCGAGCGAACGGCTCGCCTTCCAGAACGTCGGCAACGGCGTCGGCAGCGGTGGCCCGGTAGCTGCCTTGGGTGTCCCATCCGGTGACGTAGTCGACGGCCGCCAGGACGCGGGCGAAGTCGGCCATGCGCGGCCGGGCGGTCAGCTGCACGTCTGGAAGAACTCGCAGAACTTCCGCGAGGAGGTCGAAGAGTGAGGCGAGGATGGACGGGTGGGCCTGTTGGTAGGCGCGGTCCAGTTCGGCTTCCTCGCGTCGGTTCTTGTCGGCGATGGTGTGCAGTTCGATGGTGAGCAGCCGTTCGGCGAGGTCGCCCGCGAGGGCTCCGGCGTCGATGGTGGTCATCGCCAGTACCCGGCGGAACTCCAGCACGACGACGTCGTCGTCGGTGTAGAGCGCCCGGTCGACGATGCCATCCCCGGTGACGGCGCGGCACAGGGCGTCGGAGAACCAGTCGGGGATGTACGAGACGTTGTCGATGCAGAGCGCCCAGGAGTTGAAGGCTTGGGTTGCCCACGACTTCACGTCGCGCGGTGCGGTGCGCTTGGGAGCTCCTGAGGGGTCGACGATCCCGATGACCATTGCGGCGCCCTTGGACTTGCCCGTGCCCTGCTCGCCGCGGAAGGTGAGGATCGGGTGCGGGAGATCCGGGATGAACGACGCGACCAGCCAGGCCACCAGCAGGTGGAACCCCTCGTCGCTGGTGTTCATAAGGGCGCGCAGTCGGCTTAAGCCGTCACCCTCGCGTACGGGTGCCGGCAGGGCCTTCATTGCTCCGGAGCGTCGGAAGAGGACGGGCGAGCGAGCCTCGCGGCGCCACCCGTCGGGACCGACGATGACGCATCGGCCATCGGAGGTGGCAAGGTCGATCACGATCTCTTCACCGGATCGCGCGCAGCGCAGCTGTGGTGTGCATGGGTCGGCAACAGCGGCAATCCCTTCGAGCACGGTCATCGCGTCCGCGAGGGCCGATTGCGAGGGCACATTGCCTGTGGTTGCGTCGGTGTAGAGGCGGGCGAGCTGGGAGCGCAGACCGGCCTTTCCCCGGAGCGGGAGAGCGATGTTGGGACCGCCTTTTGTGACGGCGTAGGGGCGTCCGTCGTCGGACATGAAGACGTCGAAACGTTCCCGGGCGAGTGCGACCAGCTGGGATGCCTGCGAGGGTCCCTTGCCGCCCTCCTTGGCATCCGGGTCGATTCCGTTTTTGGTCAGCAGCTCTCTGGCCTTGTCGTCGTGCGTCATCGGCTGCTCCGGATGCGGCGCTCGGCGGATGCCGCGGTGGCGCGGGCTTCGCTCTCCGGCAGGCCGACGCTGACGGCGGCTTCGACGAGTGCAGCGGCGATGCCGTCGGCCTCCTGGCCGCCGTTCTCGTAGGCCCGCAACGCGGCCCAGTACAGGCGGTTGTTGCGTTCTCCAGCGCCGGCGGCCAGGACCAGCTTCACCAGGCCCAGCCCACGGCGGCCGGGCCGCCTGAGGGGGATGCGGACCGGCGGCGGTGCCGGGCTGACGGTCAGGAGAGAGCCCAGCCAGTCGGGCAGCGCGGGCGGTGGGCTCACGCGCGTGGTCTCGTACCGGCGGCCGTCGACGATGCTTCCCGCGGCCACGACGTAACCGCCGGCGGCGCGAGTGTCCACCTTCCATCCGAGCTTGCCGCCCGTGTTGCGCAGCTCCGTCCCGCCCGGTGCGGCGAAGTACAGATGGGTGCCACCGCGGCCGGTGCGCACCGTGAATGTGTCACCGGGGTACGGCTGCCCGTAGCGCTCGCACAGAACGGCGAGCACATCGGTGCCGTCGGCGATGCCGGGCATTGCCCAGGCCTCAGGCAGTGCGTCGTCCTCCCCCTTGGGGGTGTCGAGGTCGACGACGACCAGGTGGGAGGGGCCGGTCGCCAAGCCGACGTTGTAGGGCGCGGTCCCCCAGCAACGGCGGATCCGATGGGGATCTGTGGTTGCCCGGACCTCCCAGGAGCGGATGGCGGGGCGCTTGCTGTCCGGTAGGAGGGGGAAGACATGCCAGCCGCGGGCGGCCGCGTCAAGGGCACCCCTGAGCTGTCCGTCGGGGTCGTGCTGGGGCATTCTGGAGCTCTCCTGTTTCTTTGATCGGGACGGGAGAACCGGGGGCGGGTGGGTTTCCTTGGCCGGAGACACCCGCCCCCGGGCGTATCTACTGGCGCTTGAGCCAGGCGGCGTACTCCTGCCGGACGTAGGCGCGGGGGTTGACAGCGGTCTCGGGGTGCTCGGGCCAGTACGGGGTGCCGTGGTAGTTGCCGTCTCCGGCCCTGTCGAGGTCGATCAGGCGGCGGGCGGCTCCCGCGGCGAGGTCCCCGGCGTCCCCATGAAGGCCCTCGGCTTCATCGGAGAGGGCGATGCGGTCCAGAACAGCCGCCTTGCGCACCCAGAACTCCCGTCCCAAATGCCGGTCGAACGAACGACGGGCCTCGTGAGCGGTCCATCCGATCTCGCTGATGATGCTGGGCGCCTGGGCGTACGCGGCCTCGGGTGTCGGCCACGGCCCAGCCGGGCGGTGATCGGCGGTGACGTACAGGCGGGTCCGCCGGCCGTCGCGCATGCGGTGCCGGCGCACGGCACCCGCGGTGAACGCGGCGGACAGGGTCTCGGTGACCTTGGGCGCGTCGTGGTCCTCGCAGATGACACGGATCTCGAACATGGCTCTCCTCTCGGTTGGTGCTACTCGCAGATGCAGTCGGGAGCGTCGCCGGCGCCCGTCGCGCCGCAGCCGCAGCAGTGGGGGTACGGGTACGGCTCGGTGCCGTCGCTGGGATCGCACAGATCGCAGTAGGGGTCGTCGGCCTCGTCCATGGGTCTAGAGCTCCTTGTCCGTGGTGGCGGTGGAGAGTTCGGGCAGTCCGGCCTTGGTGAGTGCCACCGGGTCGAAACCGGGCAGTGAGGCGCGAGCGGTCAGCGCCTGAGCGAGGGCCTCGGCATAAGCGGCGCCCTCGCGCGCTACCTCGACCTGAGTCCGGCCTCGGATGGCTTCCACCCGCTCGACGTGGGCGTACTGCTCGCGCCGTTCGCTCATGTGCCGCTGGTGGACCAGGCGTTGGCGCCGGTCGCTGCGCCAGTAGCGCGCCGCGACCCCGTAGGCCACTGCGGTGGCCAGGACCCACAGCAGCAACGGCAGGGAAAGGCCGTCGGCGTATCCGGCCACACCCGCCAGGGCGAGCCCGCCAGAGGCGGCGAATGCGGTGCCGGCGAGGGTGCTGTCCCCGGACTGCCCGACGGCCGCGAGGGCCCCGGCGGCTGCCGCCCCGAGGGCAAGGGCGGCCATCAGGACGGCATTGCCGACGCTGTGCTCGGCGCCGTTGGCGTTCCAGATCCGCGCGAGCGCCAGCACGGTGGAGGTGGCTAAGGCGGGGGCCGCTTTCGGGGTGGCAGCGATGAGCCAGTGGCGGGCGGTGGCGGTGTCGTTCATAGCAGCGGCTCCTCAGAGGTCCTGGACGGCTTGGATGACGGCGGTGGTGAGTTCGTTGATGGGTCCGGCGGCGCCGGCGGTGGCGAGGAAGAAGCCGAAGCCTGCGGCGATGAACGCGGAGCCGTAGCCGAGGGACTTGAAGCGGAGCAGGCAGGCGAGGAGAACGCCGAAGAGGAAGACGAGGGAGATGGTCACGGCCACGAGTGGCCTCCTTTCAGTTGTCGGGTGCGGGTCAGCGGGTGCCGTCGCGGTGGAGTCGGGTGGCGAGGTTGAACAGGTGGCGGCCGATGCGTATGCGGCGGCCGGTCGCCTTGCAGCGGCGGCAGTCCTTGCCGCGCTTGAGGCGTCCGCGGCGGTCGGTCTTCAGCTCGTGGCCCATGCCGCGGCAGCGTCGGCAGGGCCCGAACGGCGACGAAGCACACAGCGCCAAGTAACACAGAGTGACGGTGGGTGGGATGGCGATAGCGAGGAGCGCAGGGGTCATGACGGGGCCTCCATGGCCGGGTTCAAGGGGTTTCTACTGGTGGGCCGCTATGGGCTAGTGGCCTGATCAGGGCGCATGTGGGCCGCTATCGGAGCCGCTATCGATAGCAGGCTGTGGCGCTATCGATAGCGGCCCCGCCGGGGTCAGCCTGCGTCCCGCTTTCGGTTACGCTCCGCGATTGCGTCGGCGATGTCGGAGCGGTCGATGCCGCGCTTGTTGACGAACTTGCCGTCGATGCGGCGTCCGACCTGTCCGGCGTTGATGCCGTAGGGCTTGAGTGCGGTGGTCAGCTGGGCGGTCTTCTCCTCGCCGGTCATCTCCGCCCAAGCGCCGTAGCGTTCGGGCCGCAGCTCAGCGAGCCAGTCCACCACGGTTTCGTTCCACACCTTCGTCTCCGAGGCGGGGACGATGGCGAGGATGTCGGTCAGCAGGGTGTCCGCCGTCTTCTCGCTCTTCGGTGTGGCAGGGTCGGGCAGGGTGCTGGCGGCTGCCCGGGCGGCGTGGGCGCGTTCGCACAGCTGCTCGGCGGCGGCGTTGTCGATGTAGTAGGAGCGGACGATCTGCGGGTTGGGCCCGGCGCCGACCAGGTAGCCGATGCCGAGGTCCTCGGCGGTGAAGGACGTGGCGCGGATGCCGTTCTTGTACATCGAGGTGCCCAGCACCATGTCGTTCTCCGGCTGGCCCATGACCTGCAGGCAGAACCGGATGCCGACGTTGGCGCTGATGGCCTTGGGCAGGGAGTCGGCGTCCGGGCGCTGGGTGCCCAGCAGCAGGATCACGCCCAGGGCGCGGCCGCGCTTGATGATGGCCGTGGCCAGCTCCGCGGCACGCTTGCCGAGGCGCTCGTGGGTGAAGACCTCCTGGCACTCGTCGATGGTCATCACCAGCGGGTGCAGCCCCAACGACTTCTTCGCCGCCAGCTGCGGGGTGACCTTGTTCTCCGGGCAGATGTCCTTGGGCAGCCCGTTGATGACCCGGGCCCGCCGGTCCAGCTCGCCGTAGACGTATTCGAGGGCGTCCACGCAGGCCTCGACGGTGGCGTCGTCGCCGGGGCCGGAGCCGTAGCTGTGGGAGATGGGCTCGAAGGCGGAAAAGTCGCCGGTGCCCTTGAGCTCGAAGGTGTGCAGCTCGGCGGTGGGGTCCATGGCGGCGGCCAGGAGCAGGATGCGCAGGGCGAAGGTCTTGCCGCGGCCGGGCATGGCGCCGACCAGGAAGTTGGCGTACATCAGCTCGAAGGACACGGCGCGGCCGCGCGGGTCGGTGCCGTAGGGGACGGGCTTGAACAGCGAGGTGGTACCGGTCTTGGCCAGCGGCCAGGCGGGCTTGGGGGCCTTGGCCATGTCCTGGTCCCCCACCCACAGCATCAGCCGCCCGGTGTGCTCGCCGGGCACCGGCTCCGGCCACACGCACCCCAGCGGCTTGCGCAGGCCCGAGGCCAGGCGCTCGCGCCGGTCGAGGATGTCGGAGACGGTCACCCCGTGCGGGAGGTCGAGGTCGGCGCGCCAGCCCTTGCCGTCCCGCTGGATCGGGGCCTTGAACTCCACCCCGTCCTTGCTCTTGGACACCTGCTTGTTGATCTCGGCGATGCCCAGCGCGGCGAAGGCACGGACCACGATCTGCGAGGTCAGCCGCTCGACCTTGGGCAGGTCCACCGCGCGCGTGATGACCGGTGCATCGGCCGACTGTCCCGCGTACCCCAGCGCCAGGACCAGCGCCGAGACCGAGACCAGCTGCAGCCAGCCGGGTGCCAGCACGTACAGGGCCAGCGCTGCTCCCGTGCCGACCAGGGAGGCGAGCACCATCACGCAGGTCCGCAGCCGCACGCGTGCATCCCGCTGCCGGGAGAGCTTGAGGTAGTCGGCTGCGTCCTCCCGGCGGACGGCGGCCAGGCGGACCGGCTCGCCTTCCTTGTCGGCGACCCACCGCATGGTGCCGCCCATGAAGTTGGCCGCACCGCGCGGCGACTGCAGCGCCAGGCGGCCGGCGTAGACCGGGGAGCGCAGCGAGTGGTAGGCGGCCATGTGGCCGTAGTGCCCGGCCACCCAGCCGGTGGCGGCCTTCAGCTCCGCCACAGAGGTGAGCCAGGCCGGGATGACCGGGCGCCGCTTGGCACCACGGATCCGGTCCATGAACCCAGGGCCCGCCGGGGCCGGACCATCGACCATCACCGGGCCCGATGCCTCGACGGGCGAATCGGTGGCGGACGAACCGGGGTCGGGCACGGTCGGCTCCGAGCGGGCCGACCGTACCTTGCCCAGGTCGACGACCTCGGCGCCGGTGTCGCCCGTCATGTCGGCTTCGAGCCGGTTGAACAGTTCGTTCTCATCCTCGTGGTTCACTAACGGTTCCTTCCGATGCTGGAGGGCTGGCGGGCCCGGCCGGCGCTTTGGACGGCTGACGGCCGGGTCCCGTCGTGCACTGACGCAACGCGCTGTTCCTCGTCGGGATGGGTCACTTCGGGTGCACGGTGGACGTCACCGATCGCTGCCGACGGGCACCAGGTGCAGACCGGCCCGCTCCGCGGGCGGCTCCGGATCGGCGCTCGCGAGTTCTTCCTTCGCCTCACGGATCCGGGCGCGGCACCAGGTCTCCCCGCGCCCGGACTCCTCGGCGAGCTCGCGCCACTCGACCTCGCGGCCCGCGCGCAGCCGCTCGCTGACCCACGCTCGCGCGTGGTCCTTCTCTTCCGGGTCGCTCGCGCGGGCGGTCCGCGCGGCGGCCGTGCGGGCGGCCGCAACCTGCTTCGCGCGCGGCTTGCTGGAGATTCCCACGGGCCCGATCTTCGCCGGGGGGTTGTTGGGCCCCGCCTGCGACTCTGCGAGGCCCACGTCCTCGGCCACAGGCTCCCTCACGGGCAGGCTGCGAGTGACATCCGGGACCGGAACGACCTCGCGCTCCGGGGCGAGCTCACCGAGCTTGAGCAGGACACGAGTGCGGCGCGGAGTCCTCGCGCGCCAGCGCCGCCCGTGCCGCTCCCGCAACTCCGCGCGCGCCAGCTGGCGTTCACGCTCACGGACGAGCGCGTCGTCGTACGAGGTGACCTCCCACAGCGTCATCCGGCGCCACAATGCGAAGGTCGACACAGGGGCGAGTAGCCACCGGGAGCGGCGGATCTTCTCCATCCGCCGCCCGGTCACCGCACCGATCCGCACGGCGTAAACATGCGCGGCGATCTCAGAGAGCACCACCCACAGCAGTGGCATGGTGCCGTGCGCAAGCTTGGCCGACAGCGAGTCTCCGGCCGCGACATTCAGCCAGCACGTCACCGAGGTGAGCGCCCACGGTACGAAACGGACCCACGCCAGCGGCATGTTCATCCGGATCAGCAGCAGGTTCGCCGCCGTGAACACCGGGATCGCGATGTCGATGCCTACGGGCAGCATCCAGGGGTGCCCGAAGTCCCACCGCTCCGCAGCTGCCGACACCGCGTCGAACGACGACGCCAGTCCGAGCACGCCCACGGCCGCGGCGGTCACGGCGACGGCACCGAGCAGCGTCCTCTCCGGCTTGGCGAGCGCCGGCACTTCATCGGACCTCATGCTGCCGCGCCCTTCGTGGAGCCGGTCGTCCGCAGACGGCGGTCCGCAGCAGCGTTCGCGGCCCGGCAGGACTCACACGGGCTCTCGTCGTTGCCGCGATGCCGCCGGTAGCCGCCGCGCGTGCCGCACTTTGCGGGGTCCTTCTCCCCCTTGGTGAGCGTTTTGGAGGACCGGGGAGCAACCGTGTTCTCAGCGGAGGCTCGGAGACTCCGGCGGTACATCGCGTACCGCTCCTCGGGGCCCTTGCCGCCGCGGATGCCGAACCGGTTGCTGTGGCCGGCCCCACGCTCAGTCTGGAGAGCGTCGGCCAGGCAGGCTTCCACCACCGGGCACTGAGCGCAGATTTCCCGAGCCAGGGCAGCCGTACGGGAGTCGCCGCGCTCGGGGAAGAACAGTTCCGGCTCAATCCCCTTGCAGAGGGCGTCCGTCAGTCCCGGATCCGGTGCGAGCTCGAAGGCAAGGCCGCCGCCCAGCGAGGCACGTGCCGTCACGTGCCCGTTCCGAGTACCGGAGAGCAGGCCAGGCATCAGGCCACCGCCTTGATCCGGCGGGGCCGAGTACCGCGAAGCAACGCGGCGGCGAGACGCGCGGCGCTTGCCGCGACCTCGTCCGACTGCGCGGCGTCCCGCAGGTCGGCGAGCACTTCACGCGCCACCGCCAGCCGCGCGCGCTTGTCGGGGTAGGACTCGCCGGGCAACCCGGCGAAGAGCTCGAAGTCGATGCCGAGCGACTGCTCGGCATCGACATGAGGCCCCATGGCCTCATGAGCAGCAGCTAACGCCTTCATCACCACTCCTGTGATCGATCGGGACGAGACATGCGGCCGGGTTCTCTTGGCCGGAGACGACCGCGCAATACCTAGCGTGCACTAGTGCGCACTAGATCACAACCCTTATGAGGCAGTACGCCGCAGAGCGCACTAGGTCGCTACTCTCGGAGCATGACTCTCGCCGCGAACGACCCCAGACCAAAGTCCGTCCAAGCGGCCGACGAGCTGCGCCAACGGATCGAGGCGGGCCGGTACCGGGACGGGAAGCTGCCTCCCAGCAGGAAGCTGGCGGAGGAGTTCGGAGTCGCTGGCGAGACGATCGGCAAGGCCCTGCGCATCCTCGTCTCCGAGGGGCGCATCTTCTCCGCCGGGAACCGTGGGTACTTCGTGACCACGGACGATACGAGCGGTACCGGCGGTAAGCCGGACATCGTCGAAGAGATCAAGGAAATCCGCTCCCAGATTCAGGCGTTGACTGAGCGAGTGGCGGCGCTCGAGGAAGGCCCCACGTCGGGTGGTGCTTGAACTGGCACCACCATGCCGTGGCGGGCAGCAGTGAAATAAGTGACAGGAAGGGGGCAGCCTCGCAGACAGGGGGACAGGCCAGGTGTCCCCGCACTGTCCTCTTGCGTGTCCCCCCGCTCCGCGGACCAGACTCGCAGAAGGCACCCGAGGGAGGGCGAATGAGCGACAGGCCTGCATGGGCACGGCGCATCACGGCTGAGCGAACAGCGCGCGACTGGTCACAGCGTGACGCGGTACGGGCGCTCCGGGCGCATGCCCCGACTGAGCTGCCCTCCGACGACAGCATGATCCGCCAGTGGAAGCGCTGGGAATCCGGCTCCCTCCCCAGTGAGTTCTATCGGCCGATCATCGCCGCGACCTTCGGCACAGTGACGAACGCTCTCTTTCCCGCTCCCGGTCGGCGTGATGGTGAGCGAGAGATCCTTGCCGCGAGCGGCATGGAAACGCTGGAGATCGTCAGCCGCCTGAACCGCTCCGACGTCGACCGCGCCACCCTCGACGCTCTCCGGATCACGACGGACCGGCTCTGCTCGGAGTACCCGTTCATGCCGAGCGAGCAGCTGCTCATCGAGGGGCGGCAGTGGCTGCGACGCGTCGTGGAGCTCCACTCCAAGAGCCTCACACTCGCCCAGCACCGGGAGGTACTCGCCCTCTCCGGCTGGCTTGCCCTCCTAGTCGGCTGCGTCGAGTACGACACCGGCGACCGCCACGCGGCGGAGTCGACACGCCAGGCTGCACTGTCTTTAGCTACTGAGTCAGAGCACGCAGAGATCGCCGGTTGGGCGCACGAGATGCGCGCGTGGTTTGCCCTCACGACGGGCGACTACCGCGGCGTCATCGCCGCGGCCCAGGCCGGAGCCGAGCTGGCCGCCCATCACAGCGTCGCCGTGCAACTCGCCGCCCAGGAGGCGAAGGCCTGGGCGCGCCTGGGCGACCGTCGCCAAGTCGAGGTCGCCCTGGACAAGGGCCGGCGCCTCCTCGAAGGCCTTCCCCACCCCGAGAACTTGGACAACCACTTCGTGGTAGACCCCAGCAAGTTCGACTTCTACGCGATGGACTGCTATCGCCTGGTTGGCGAGAACAAGCTCGCCCGCACCCTCGCGGACGAGGTCCTCCGGACCGGCACAGACTTCGATGGCACAGAACGCTCCCCCATGCGCAACGCGGAGGCCCGAGTCACCCTGGGCGTGACGGCAGCCCGCGAGGGCGACCTCGAACAAGCCCTCATCCACGGCGAACGCGCCCTCCAAGGCGACCGCCAATCCGTCCCCTCACTCATCATGACCAGTCGCGAACTGGCAGCAGTGATGCGCGATCGGTACAGCGCGGAACCTGCGGCCCTGGAGTATCTCAGCCACCTCAATGACCTGGGGCGAGCGAAGCCAGGCTTCCTGCCTGGCGAAAGTTTCCCTACCTAACCAAGGCCCGCGCACGGCGCGGGCGCGCTCCGTGCAGCAGGCGGAGCAGAGAAACCTCTGTGGCTGGGGCCGGTCGGCTCCACGGCTTAGCCACCTCCTCGGTCCTGGTCCCGCGTCGAGCAAGACAGGGGGGCCACTCGGACACATTGCGGGCAAGGGACAAGCCTGCCCGAGTTGCCAGCAAGGCGTACGACCCCCTGATCATGCTCGACCCCAGACCAGGCAGGGCACCGGCCAAACCCGCTCCACCGCCCTCAGACGAACGAAACGGCGCAACCGCAAAGTTTAAAACTGCGACTGTCGCGCTTTGGGGACATCTCGCTTCTTAATGCACATGGGTGCATTCAATTGCGCGATCCAATCTCGATGCGCCTCAGCCTCTGGATCGACCGTGATCTCTCCGTCCACTGCCCGCACGCGGACCGATCCGGCGCAGCACGTACCCGATGCCCGCCCAGAAGCGGGGTGCATAGTCAGATGCACTCGATCGGTCTGCGCCGGCACGCTGGGGTGACACTGACGAGATAATTGTGTGCAAGCAAGTCGTATAGATGGAAATGAATCCCTGATCTGCTCAACAACCTCGCGCAGGGGATTTTCATAGTTCCCGCGCCCCATGGAGAAAACGACCACTTCAGGCTTCAGAGTGGCGCACAGCTCATCAGCAAACTCAGACTCCAAAGGAGACCCGCTGTGCCCGCCATGATGCGGATAGACCAAAACTGGGGCAGATCGCAGCTCTGCGCGTGCAACAATTTGCCGAAAACCTGCAGCGTCCACATCGCCCGGCAAAAAGAGAGCTGGACTACCATCTAGATTCACCTGCAGGACGACAGACATGCCATTAGTCGTAATTTCTGGCCTGGCCTTGCCTGCAGCGCCTGGACCATGCCCAATGTCTCGAAGCGTTGGATGCAAGACTTGAATTCCTACACGCTCCAGCGAAAGATCATCACGATCTGCACTGCTAATTCCGATCCGAACTCTACAAACGCCAGAATCCGACAGGTGCGTGAGCAGAGCGAGTAGTTCGCTCCACTTTCTTGAGTCCTTAGTGCTGTCCGCGTTTGCCCATACCGTACCGACTTCAAATTCTCGATTGGGAAGGATGCGGAGTGCCCCCGCTATGTGATCCGTGTCAGCGTGCGACAAAACCAGATGCTCAATTCTCCGAACACCGGAGTCAACAAGCGCCTGATACAGCATTTTGTCTGTCTTGGCGTCAACAACTACGCAGCGGTCACCCTCGCGCAGAATGGCAGAGTTCCCATGACCCACATCGAGAATTAAGGCTTCGACATCTTCCGAAGCTAGAGGCGGGAGCTGAAGATCTTGTTGAATCGATGTCACAACGCTCCCCACTCCGGAGGTGGAACCGGAGCTGGCCGTAGCTGGTGGAAGAATAGATCAGACTCATGGTCGGCATAATAATTCACCTCGCCAAGAAAGATCTTCCCAACGAGTGCAGATGATTGAACGCGATAGCCGGGAGGGAGGAGTGCGATTGGTATCGTGACAGCAACGTCAGGTTTCCAGGCAGTGACCGTGACATCCAACGTCGGCCGGCCAACGTGGTCATGGACATCCACCACCCTGATAGGCGTGACGAACCCCTTGCGTTCCAGCGACCGTTTTCCCGCTGCTTCCTCTTGAGCTACGCGCAATGCATTCGCGATCGCGTCTGTAGAGCCAGGCCCCTTCTTAACAATGCTGGGAATTCCGTATCGCCAGGTGCGAATACTCGTTGCTTCATCATCCTCGACATAAGCACTGTAGAGGATGGCAGGCAGACCACGCTCGTTCGCCCGGGCGACAAGTTTTGCACCGTCGAAATCGACACCGCCACGTGGATGAAGCCGGTGGTCAGAGATGAGCGCACTACAACCCCCTTGGAGGACCTCATCCAACAGATGATCTATGCCCTTGGGTCCTCGCAGTAGGAAGGACATGACCGACAAATTGAGATCCTCGACCTGGTCACACGCGCGGGCTAGATCATCCTCTCTGTCGTCAAGAACAGCTACGGGCGAGCTCTTATCGCCAAGCACTATTCACTTCCCTCACTACTACTGGGGGTCTGCTTGACGCGGAAGGATGATCTTGAATGACGCCCCACCAAGTTCGCCATTTTTCTCGACGGTAAGCTCACCGTCCTCAAGAACTGTCTTCTTTCCATGCAAATCTGCAACGATGTCCTTGACAATGGTGAGCCCAAGCCCTGTTCCGTCCGCAGTGCTGCCCTCCCCGGGCAGCCAAATGTCCTTCAGTGAGATACCGGAGATGCCAGGGCCAGAATCAGCGACATTTATTGAAACACTGGTCTCATCCGCGCGGGTGCGGATGAGAACAACCCTGTCGCGTGTCGCATCTGTGGCTCGGCTGAAAGATCTTGCTGCGTTGATCACCAGGTTGGCGTAGATGGACTCGACGTCCGCTGCTGGTGTGAGGACCCGTGCCGGCTCCCCACAGAGGTCCAAATCAAGCTGGATATGCCAGTCCGCTAGATAGCCACCGAACATCTCCACGAACTCTCTGCACGTATCGTTAATATCAACGACCTTGGCTCGTCGCTTACTCCTACGCAACATTCTCAGCGGAAGTTTCGCAAATGAGTGGATGGAAGTCGCAGTATTGCGAGCCCGTGTCAGTACCTTCTCTATGCGATCGCCGTACATTTCACTGCCGAGAATAGAACGAGCTCGACGCTCAATGGTCTCAAGATCCTGTCCGAGACCCCCCGCTGACCCAATGGACTCGTGCGCGAAAACCGCAGTGCTGATGCCAACCGTCGCCAAGGATCGATACAGCAGACGGTCCCGTTCCAGTTCCTTGATCAGACGGTCCTGGGTACTAACCAATTCAGAGACTTTTTGACGCTGAAGCGGGGGCAGTGATTGCAGCACGTCGTCAACCTTGCGATCGGCCTCCTGCTTTTCCTTTCGCGCTGTCGCGGCCCCGCCAGTACGGTGCGTTTCGCGCAAACTCAGACGTGCCCGAGCAGCCCAGTCAGTTGCTCGGGCGGCAAAGTGGCGCAGTTCCAGGAACGCCATATTTTCCTGAAATCCCTGACGGTCAGTCTTAGGTACCAACATGTTTTCGGGATCGTCTATGCTCACACGCCCCACACTGGTGTTGGTGGAAGGGCGATGTTCCGGACTCCGAACCCGCAGAAGATTAAGGTCCAGCCAGTCAAACCCCGGGTCACCGTAAGGGTGAACGCGCAATCCACGATTGAAGAGGTGAACACCACCCACGATTCGGAGCCACGGGCGCAAATCTGAATGCTTTCTCAGGGAATGCCGCTGGTCAAAGGATTCTTTATTAAGTGTGAACATCCACAGCTCGAACGAGGCAGCTGGCGCGTGGTACATCATCGGAACTTGGAAGTGGCCCTGACTCTTAGTTTGTGCGACCTCCCCGTGGTCGCCTTGAGCTATGACTTCGCCCTTCCAGTTGTACAGACTGGCGTAGGCCTGGCCATTCTCATCGAGCTGAGCTACAAGTTTGTACTCATGTTCGTCGAAGAATCCTTTACTGACGGCTTCAGAAATCCGCTTGAACTGAGGTGCATGCAACACTGCGTCGAAGCCGCTATCTTCGTCATCGAAGAAGCCCGTAAGGAGCCGCATCGCCCGACCCAGTCGTTCCATTTCCGACTCTGCAAAGCCTTGGCGTAGACGATGGACGGTAATGCTGGTGCCTGGCCCTTGTTCGGAGGGCTTCGTCTCCACAGTGAGTTCGACTGCGTCGATGGAGGAGGCTGACTCGTAGGCAGCCCAGTCGATATGCAGCACGTGCGCCACGCCGGGTTGGCTCCGCGGGCGAGTGACCAGCTCGACCTGATGTCCCAGACGAAGCGCAGCAAGGCGTCCCAGGCCCTTCTCGCCAACCTTGCGCCGTCCGCCTTCGGTTAGCGGCCGGACGATCTTCGGCGATCGCCCGATCAGTAGGAAGCCTTCCCGGATGTCGTCCGCCGTCATCCCGTCTCCGTCATCCTCAACGACCAGTGTCCCCCCGGGTGTCGTTGCGTTGTGCAGGGTGACGGTGCACCGAGAAGCATCGGCGTCGTAGGCGTTGCGGACGAGCTCGATGACACCCAAGTCTGGGTGCGGAATGAGCTCCTCGCCGAGGCGAGACAAGATCTCCGTGGCAAAGCGCAGGTGAGTGCTCAAGAGTCCCCCTCCGAGCTGGGACGGCCCCCGGGTTCCGCCCGCCGTCCAGTCTGCTGCAGAATAGCTGCCAACTGATCGTCACTGCCAGTGCTCGGAAGGGTAGTTGACGCCACCGAGAGGGGTCCCCCTTGCGAACCGCAGGCTACGCGGCCTTCACCGACCAGTTGCAAGTGCTAGCCGCGGATGTCGGGCGTGGTGCCTGGAACCGCGTCGAGCAGGACGTGCACTTGGCCCTGAACGGCCAGGCAGCAGAGCAACTGCGCGCGCTCGTACCCCTTACGGTCCGCCGCGAGGAGGGAGCATTCTTCACGGGCGGTCACGTCAAGGAGCGGTTCACATCTCTGCTGGCCGAACCAAGTCCTGGGGAGCAGGCCGAGTATTGGGACCCGTCATGTGGTGCTGGCGACCTGCTGCTAGCTGCCACAGAGCATCTCCCTCTATGCCAGACACTAGAAGCGACCCTTGGACAATGGGGAGCTCTCCTGCGCGGATGTGATCTGCAAGCGCCCTTCGTTGAAGTGGCTCGGCTACGGCTCTTCCTCGCGGCTGCAGCTCGACATCACCAACAGGGCCGACCCGGGAAGATTGCGTCCGACGCGGGCGTGCAAGCGTTCAAACGCGTGAGGATCGCGGATGGGCTCGCAGCTCTAAGCGCTGCACGCGGGTATCAAGGTCACCTTCTGTTGAATCCTCCCTACGGGTCGGTACCGAGCGAGGGAATCCACGACTGGTCGGCGGGGTCGGTCTCACAGGCCGCAGTATTTCTTCTCGCAGGTGCCCGTGCCCTAGCTGTGGGACGCCGACTCTATGCGGTGCTGCCAGACGTACTCCGTAGCGGCAGTCGTTACGCTACATGGCGAGCGCGCGCTGAAGAGTACGTGAACGTAAAAAGCATAGGTCTCCACGGTCAGTTTGACGCATACACAGACATTGACGTTTTCCTCCTTGCTGGCGAGCGCCGTCGAAAAGGAGTCGTGGAATGTCCCGGACCCTTGTGGTGGCAAGACCCGCCGGCCGATCAGCGCTTGGAAGATGCATTTGAGGTTCGCGTGGGCCCCGTAGTAGATAACAGGGACCCACATATCGGGCCTGAATCACCCTTCCTCACAGCCAGAGACCTCGCTGTCGTTAATAACGGCAGCACAATTCCGCGTACTCGGCGATTCGCCGGACGCTTGCTGAGCCCACCCTTTGTCGCCGTTCGACGGACCTCGCGCCCTGGCCCAGGGGCCGGTGGTGGTGCGCGAGCGGCTGGTGTGATGGTCACCGGAAGCCAGCCCATAGCAGTGGACAATCACTTGATCACAATCAAGCCATGGTCTGCTGCTGAGCAAGACTGCAAGGAGCTGCTGCAGGTCCTCTCGTCCGACGCAGTTTCCGACTGGCTTGATCGGCGCATTCGTTGTCGACATCTGACGGTAGGGGCAATACGAGCTCTACCGTGGATGTGCCGTTCGGCTCCCGAAAGCCCGGTCGCATAGGGCTTCCGGCGTACGGCCTATTCGCGGACAGAAGATCGTGCGTCGCCGCGTATCGATGCCGTGACCAACAGTAACATCTCATGTACACGCGGCCTCCGGAGCTGTGTGCGCTGGTACCACTTTTGCGAGCGCCAGCACTCAACCAGTCGGCCCGCATGCCCCCACTCAAGGCAGTCGTACCGGCACCAAGAGCTACGGAATCTTCGCTTCCGGTGGATGCACGGTGGCGCCGACGGCCTCAGGCTCAGTACGTCCCGCTCAGCCGCAGGTCAGGGCCTTGATCGCGCCGAAGAGAATCACTCTCTTCTAAGCACTTGGCCGCAGGTTCGAGTCCTGCCGGGGGCGCACTCGACGATCCGCGATCAGCCCTCCCTC